>NZ_KV823664.1:0-11154 GCF_001815995.1 Dietzia sp. HMSC21D01
CCACCTGCCGGGCGGGGTGCCCGCATCCAAATGTGCAGGTCGAGACCTTGGGTCGACGGTCGTGCTCGATGTGGACGCCACCATCGTGGTCACCCACAGCGAGAAGGAGAACGCCGCGCCGACGTACAAGCGCACGTTCGGGTACCACCCGATCGGCGTGTGGTGCGACAACACAGAAGAGTTCCTCGCCGCGAGCCTGCGCCCGGGCAACGCCGGGTCAAACACCGCTGCCGACCACATCGACGTCCTGGGCCAAGCGATCGCGCAGATCCCCGCCGCTCACCGCCGTGACCTGCTGATTCGATCCGACGGTGCAGGCGCCTCCCATGACCTGCTGGATTGGATCACCGAACAGAACCGCATCCGCGGTCGACGTGTGGAGTACTCGGTCGGCTTCTCCATCACCGCCCCGCTACGCCGGGCCATCGCGATCTGCCCAGAGGCTGCGTGGGGGCCGGCATTGAATCCCTCCGGCGACATCCGAGACGGGGCCGAGGTTGCCGAACTGACCGGCTTTCTCAGCCCCGGGATGCTCGCCAAGTGGCCGGCGGGGGATGCGGGTGATCGTCCGCCGCGAGCGGCCCCACCCCGGTGCCCAATTATCGATGTTTGAGGAGATCGACGGGTGGCGCTACCAGGCGTTTGTCACCAACACCGCCACCGGCCAGCTCCAATTCCTCGAGGCCAGACACCGGGCTCACGCGCGGGTCGAGGACCGGATCCGACACGCCAAAGACACCGGGCTGGGCCGTCTGCCTTCGCGGGAATTCACGGTCAACCAGGCCTGGTTGGTGGCGGTGATGCTCGCCGCTGACCTGGTGGCCTGGACTCGGATGCTGGCCTGTACCGGCGACGCAGCAGTTCTGGCCTTGTGCGAGCCCAAAGCGCTGCGCTACCGCTTCCTGCACGTGGCAGCCCGGCTGACTCGTAGCGGACGACGGCGAAAAGTGAAGATCCCCGAAACGTGGCCCTGGGCCACCGCCATCGTCGCCGTGTTCAACACAATCGCCGCGATCCCCAAACCCGCCTGATCCCACCCGCCCGCACTCGACAGCACCACCGGAGACCCGCCCACCGGCAGCGCCAGCCGGCACTCCTGCACGCCCACCCACGAATTCGATCCCGCCGTCACCCGACAGCAGCAGACCTCACGCTCCGTGAATCAGCGGGGCTAAGGTGGCGTTCATGCGAGTGGGAACGGTCTCGGAGCTGTGGCGTTACCCCGTGAAGTCGATGCGCGGCGATCGCGTCACCGAGACCGCGGTAACCGAGCGTTGGGGCCTGCCCGGCGACCGGGGCTGGGTGATCAGGGACGAGGACGCCGGCGAGCTCCGCAGCGCCAAGAAGTGGGTGGAACTGCTGCAGTTCCACGCCCGCTACGTCGACGACCGGGTGCACGAGCTGCTCTCGGCCGCGCTGGGTCGTCGGGTCAGCCTGCATCCGCGCCGGCCGGCGGACGACCACGAGCACTACCGGCGCCTCGCCGTCGACGAGGCCGACCTGCCTCGCGATCGCGGCATCCTGCGGTCGTTGGCCCGCGAGAACGGCTCGAAGTTCGGGGCCTACCTGCGCTCTCTCACTCCGGGCACGATCCGCGAACGCGACGACATCCGGCTCGTCTGATCTCCGATCCGGTTCACGGCTTCGCAGAAGAGCGGGCCCGTTCGTGGCTGGGTACGGTCAGGGCCATGCCCCCTCTCCCCTCGTCCCCGACCCGTCCGACACCCGCGGAACTGGAGGTGGCGGTCGTCGGCGCCGGCGCGATCGGCGGCGCCGTCATCGAGGCGCTCGAGCAGGGCCGGGTCCCGGGTGCGAGACTCGGCACCGTGCTCCGCTCGAACAGCACGGAGAGCGAGATCAAGACCGCCATCGACGCGGCTGACGTGGTGGTGGAGGCCGGCAGCGTCGATGCGGCGGCGGAGTACATCCCGAGGGTCACCGCCACCGGAACGGACATCGTGGTGTGCTCGTGCGGCGTGTTCGCCCGCCACGACGACCCCCGCGACCTCCTCGCCGGAACACCGGGCGCCGGTCGTGTGCTCGTACCGGCCGGGGCCATCGGGGGACTCGACGTCCTCGCGGCGGCCGCCCGCGCCGGGACCTCCGATGCCACGGTCCGCCACTACACGATCAAGCGACCCACGGCCCTGGACGTCGACGAGCAGCTCACCGAGCCTCGCGAGGTGTTCCGCGGCTCGGCCCGCCAGGCGGCGCTCGAGTTCCCGCGCACCTCCAACGCGTCCGTCGCGCTCGCGCTGGCCACCCTCGGCCTGGACCGGACCGAGGTGATCGTGGTCGCCGACCCGGACGTCGGACGCACCCGCCACGTCGTCGAGTGGGAGTCGCCGGTGGGCCGCTACGAGCTGCAGTTCGAGAACTCCGTCGACCCCGACTCCGGCGGCCGCACGTCCGCGATCACCGCCTGGTCGGTGGCGGACGTCCTGGGTGCCCTCGCGGCGGGCGCCGGGCCGGGGGTCGTGGTGCTCACGGGTGGTCGACCGGTGGAAGGCCATGCGACGAGCCCCTAACGTGTGGGTTCCAGTCGATCGAGAGGTGCCTCATGGCCAACGCCCGACCGTCAGACCCCGACCCCTCGCAGAGCCCCGACGTGGACAGCCACGGCGCGGCCCCAGCCGGCATCACGCCGGACTCCGACTCCACCTCGTTGCAGTCGGACAGCGCCACCAGCAAGCAGGGCCCGACGGAACAGCAGAGCCCGACACCCCAGCCGGGCAACAAGAGCGCTTACGTGTGGATCGCGGTCATCGCCGTCGTCGTTCTCCTCGTCGTCATCGGCCTCGTCGGCTACGCGTTCGAAGTGTTCTGACGCCATGCCCGCCGCGTTCGACACCGTGATCGTCGGGGCGGGCAACGCCGGGGTCTCCCTGGCCGCCCGCCTCAGGCGCGACGGCATACGCAGCGTCGCGCTCATCGACCCGAGCCCCGTGCACCGGTACCGGCCGATGCTCAACTACGCGGCGGCCGGGCGGGCCCGTATGTCCCGGTACGAACGACCGATGGCGACCGTCATCCCCGACGGCGTGGATCTCCTCCCCCGGGCGGTGACCCGTGTCGACCCGGCCGAACGCACGGTCACCCTCGACACGGGAGCCACCGTCGGCTACCGCGACCTCGTTCTGTGCCCCGGCCTGACCCCGCACTGGGACGCGATCCCGGGACTGCGGGAGGGCTACGTCGACGGGTGGGCGGTGTCCGCGCACGTACCCGAGTACGCCGGCCGGGCGTGCGCCGCCCTGGTCCGCGTCCGTGAGGGCACGGTGGTGTTCTCGGTTCCGCCCGAACCCGCTTCCTGCGGTGGGACCGTGCTCAAGGCGATGTTCCTGGCATGTGACCGCTGGCGGCGCGAGGGCGTCCTCGACCGTATCGACGTGCACCTCGTGACCCCGTTCCGCGGGCTCCTCGGGCTCGAGCACGCCGACCGGAGGCTGCGCCCGTTCATCGAGCAGTACGGCATCACCGTTCACGAGCAGTCACGCGTCGACTCCGTGGACCACCACTCCCGCACGGTGTCGGTGGACGGCCCGACGCCCGCGGCCATCGAGGACGTCCACCTGGCCTACGTCACCCCGCACACCCGTGCGCCCCGGTTCGTCGCCGACTCGGGGCTCGCCACCGACGACGTCGCCGCCCTGGTCGATGTCGACCCGGGCACCCTGCGCCACTCGCGCGTCGACACGGTGTGGGGCCTGGGTGACGCCGCGACGGTCGGCACACGCCCGTCAGGTGGCGCGCTGCGCGCGCAGGTCGGCGTGGTGGCCGACAATCTCCGCGCCGCCCGCGACGGTGGGACGTTACGGGAGTACGACGGCTACACGGTCATCCCCGTCGCCGTGAGCGGGAACCGGCTGGTGCTCGACGAGCACGACCGGGACGGTCGGCCGGCCCCCTCGGTGCGCGGGATCGACGTCACCGTGCCACGGCGGACCACGTACGCGTTCGACCGGTTCGTCCAGCCCGTCGTGTACTTCCGCAAACTCCTACGCGGTCGCGTCTGAACCGGCGGGCGTCCTGCCGCGCGCCCGCGCGAAGTGAGCGTCCGCTCGTTCCGGATGGACGAGTGCGCGGTGTCGAACGCGCAGTTCGCCACCTTCTGCAAGGACACGGGGTATGTCACCGAGGCCGAGCGGATGGGTGTGTCCCCGGTGTTCCACCTCGCCGTCGAGGCCGACCCCGCCGACGTCCTCCACCGGCTCGACACCACGCCGTGGTGGGTGGCCGTGCGCGGGGCGGACTGGCGGCACCCCGGGGGCCGCCAAATGGCGGGTCCTACCTGTGCCACGACTCGTACTGCTACCGCTACCGGGTGGCGGCGCGGTCGGCCAACACGGCCGGGTCAGCGACCGCCAACCTCGGCTTCCGCTGCGTTCGCGACATGTGAGCCGAGGGCGGCCGAACCCTGCCCGGACGCACCCTGCCCGGCCGAGCCCTGCCCGGCCCGCAGCGCCGCCTCGATCATGTCGTAGAGGTGGGCCACGACCTTCTCGAAGTCGGTGTTGACCACCGTGCTGCTGGCGTCGCGACGGTCCTCGTAGACCGCCAGCGCGCCGGTGAACATCTGCGTGGCCAGATCGATCCGCTCGAACGCCACCCGCCGCGGCAGGTGTGAACACACGTCGATGAGCCGCACCACCACGTCGTCGGTTGCCGTGCGCAGCCGCACCTCCGGCGCCTCCGGGCCCATCACCGGACCAACCCGCTGCAGGAAGCGCGCGTAGTGGGTGGCGTCCGGCGACGCCCGCAACAGCTCGACGATCGGCTCGAACAGGACCCGCACCAGCGAGGCGAGGTCCGTGCCCAGGCCGTGCTCGTCGATCTCGGCGAGCCGCTGCTGCCGCACCGAGTCCAGGGCGGTCAGCCTGCGCCGCAGCACCTGCCGGATGAGCCCGTCCCGGCCCCCGAAGTGGTACTGCACCGCCGAGTTGTTCCGTTGCCCGGCGGCCGTCGCGACGTCGCGCATCGACACGCGGTCGAGGCCGCGTTCCCCGATCAGCTTCTCGGCGATCTCGATCATCGCCGTCTTGGCGTCCCTGGTCTGGGAGGCGCCGTTCGCCCCGGCGTCGTCCGGGACCTCGTTCGTCCGCTCCATCGGACCCACTCCTCCACGCCTTCATCCTCGACCGACTGCGTCACGGCCGAGTCGGCCGGCCCCGGGCGGGCCGGCGGTTCGGATCAGATCTTGGCCGCGCCGGGGCTCCACTTGCGGCCGGCCGCCTCGCCCAGCTGGTTGAAGCTCAGGACGGTGAGGAACAGCACGAACGCCGGGATACCTACGAGGTAGGGATACCGCTCGAAGTCGGGCTGGCCGGCGCTGATCATGTTGCCCCAGGTCGGTTCGGGGCGGGGAATGCTCAGTCCCAGGTAGCTCAGCGACGCCTCGGCCACGATGAGCACCGCGACCAGCATGAAACTGTAGGACAGCACGGGCGCCACGATGTTCGGGGCCACCTCGCGCAACATGATGCGGATCTCGCCGGCGCCGAGCGAGCGGGCGGCCGTGACGAACTCGCGGCCGGCGAAGCTCATGGCGTTGGCGCGCACGAGACGCGCGTACGAGGGCACCACCATGACACCCAGGGCGAGCGTGACGTTGAGCAGTGTCGGCTCGAGGACCGTGATGATCGCGATGAGCAGGATCAGGGACGGGAACGCGAGCAGCACGTCACTGATGATGGACACGACGCGGTCGGCCCAGCCGCCCTTGTAGCCGGCGATGAGACCGAGCGCGCCGCCGATCAGACCACCGATGACGACGCCGCCGATACCCACGGTGATGGAGACCCTGGCGCCGTAGAGCAGGCCGCCGAGGATGTCGAGACCCTGACGGTCGGTGCCCAGCGGGTGGTCCGACGCCAGGTCCGGCGGGAGCAGGGACGGCGTCATGAGCGCGAGCGCGGGGTCGCGCGCCTCCCCCAGGGGCAGGACGTCGACGATCAGGGCGCCCAGCACGATGAGGACGGTCCAGGCGAGCGCCACCCACGTGCCGAGGCCGGAGAGCTTGGGCAGCCGGAGCTTACGCCGGGCGGGTGCGTCCGCCGCGACGGTCGCGGTCGCGGTCGCGGGGGACGCGCCGCGCGGATGGGTCGTATCGATGTCAGCCACGGCGGATCCTCGGGTCGATGAGTGCGTAGGCGACGTCCACGGTCATGTTGACCAGGACGTAGAAGGCGGCGATGACGATGACGCCACCGAGCACCACGGGAAGGTTGTCGTTCTGCACGGCGTCGACGATCATCGTGCCCATCCCGGGCAGGTTGAACAGCCGCTCGACCACCACCGTGCCGCCGATGAGGCGACCGAGGCTGATGCCGGCGAGGGTGATAATGGAGACCGTCGACGGCCGCAGGGCCTCCTTGACCAGGACGTGCCCGGTGGGCATGCCCTTGGCGCGCGCCGAGAGGACGAAGTCCTGCTGCAGGGTCGAGATCATGTCGGTGCGCAGGACGCGGGTGAAGATCGCGACCTCCATGAGCGCCAGGGTGAGGGCGGGCAGCGCGATACTGCGCAGGTTCTCCCCCAGCCCCTCGTCCAGCGGCACGTAGCCCTGGCGCGGGAACTCGGGCAGGAACGTGGCGATCAACGCGAGCACCCCGCCCACGGCGAGGCCGGCGATGAGCGCCCGGCCCCACATGACGCCGGGCGCCCCGGGATCACCCCTGCGGCCCAGCGGCGACAGCGCCACCGCGAGCCCGACCACGGCGGCGAGGCCGAGGATGAGCTGCTGCGCGAACGAGTGGTTGAACACCAGCAGGTAGATGAGCAGGAGGCCGGCCACGAAGCTGGGCACCGAGATGAACGCGAACGCCACGATCGAGGCCACCTGGTCGAACACCCCGCCGCGACGGTAGGCCGACCACACCGCGACCGGCACGGCGATCGCCAGCGACAGGATGATCGACAGGAACGCGAGCTGGATGGTCACCGGCAGGGCGTTGCCGATCATCTCGGTGACGGGCTGGTTGGGCTGGATGAGCGAGTTGCCGAGATCGAGCGAGAGCGTGCTGCCCGCCCAGTCGGCGAAGCGGACCGCCAGCGGATCGTCGAGACCCAGCTCCTCCCTGGCTGCCAGGTACTGCTCCTCGGTGGCGCCCGAGCCGACGGCCGAGGCCGCGGCGTCACCGGGGACGGCCTCCATCAGGAAGAATGCGCCGATCGCGGCGAGTATGACGACGACGACCGCGTGCAGAGCGCGTTCGCCAATGAACCTGAGCACGTGGGAGGCCCCTTCGTTCAGACACCGCATGAGGCGGTTACTTAATCGCCTTGACGCAGCCACACTAGTTCGTGATACTCGTCACAGCAACACGTTCTAAGAACATGTCTTAGAGCTGGTACTCACACCAGGAGGCCGCCATCGCCGCCGCACCACCACGTGGGCCCGGGACCACGGACCTGCTACTCGAGGTCCGGAACCTGCGCACCCACATCGACACCCCGGCGGGTCGCATCACGCCCGTGGACGGGGTCGACATTTCACTGCGTCGCGGCGAGACGATCGGCATCGTGGGCGAGTCGGGGTCGGCCAAGTCGATGCTCGTCCGGTCGATCATGGGCATCGCCCCGTCCTCCGCACGGGTCGATCCGTCCTCGACGGTCCGCTTCGACGGCCGCGACGTGCTGTCGCTCACCCGTCGTGACGCGCAGAAGTTCTGGGGTCGCGAGATCGCCATGGTCTTCCAGGATCCGCTGACCTCGCTCAACCCCATCCGGACCATCGGTCGGCAGATCATCGACCCGCTGCGCCACCACCTGGGCCTGAGCCGCAAGGACGCGGCCGACCGCGCCGTCGAGATGCTCACCCGCGTACGCATCCCGTCGCCCAGGACCCGGCTGAACGAGTACCCGCACCAGCTCTCGGGCGGCATGCGCCAGCGCGTCGGCATCGCCATCGCGCTGTCCTGCGAACCCAAGCTGCTCATCGCCGACGAGCCCACCACCGCGCTCGACGTCACCGTGCAGCACGAGATCCTCGACCTGCTGCACGGCCTGCAGACCGACTCCGACATGGCGATGATCCTCGTCAGCCACGACCTCGCCGTGGTCTCGCAGCACACCGACCGCATCGGCGTCATGTATGCCGGCCGGTTCCTCGAGGTCGGCGACACCCGCGCGCTGCTCGACGAGCCCGCGCACCCGTACACCGGTGCCCTGCTCGACTCGATCCCGCGCCCGGACCAGCCGCCGCACACCGTGCTCACCGTGATCGAGGGTCGCCCGCCGAACCTGCGGGACATGCCCGCGGGCTGCCGCTTCGCCCCCCGCTGCCCGCGCGTGGCCGACGACTGCCTGGCCGTGGACCCGCCGCTCGAGGACCTCACCGGCACGCCCGGGCTCACCGCGGAGTTCTCCGTCCACCGCGTCGGCTGTCTGCACCCGACCGTCCCCGCCCCCATGCGCACCGCCAGCGAGGCATCATGACCGTCACTCCCCCCGACCTCGCCGGACCGGCGGCCGCCGAGACCGCGGACCGGCCCGCGGACGCCAAACTCGTCGTCGACGCCGTCACCGTCGAGTACCACACCCGCAAGGGCACGGTGCACGCCGTCACCGACGTCTCCCTGGACGTCCCCCGCGGCTCCACGCTCGCCCTCGTCGGCGAGTCCGGCTGCGGCAAGTCCAGCCTCGGCCGCGCGATGCTGCAGCTGCCGCGCCCCTCGGCCGGGCGCGTCATGGTCGACGACACGGACCTGTGCGCACTGTCCGGCTCCTCCCTCAAAGAGGCGCGCAAGCGGATCCAGATGGTGTTCCAGGACCCCATCTCCTCGCTCAACCCGCGCCGTAAGGTCCGCGACATCGTCGCCGAGGGCCTGGAGATCCAGGGCGTCGACGGCGGCCGCGACGAGATCCGGCGCCGCGTCGACGCCGCCCTCGAGGCGGTCGGACTCGACCCCGCCCACGCCGGCGACCGCCGCCCGTCGGAGTTCTCCGGCGGTCAGTGTCAGCGCATCGCGCTCGCCCGTGCGCTCGTGCTGGAGCCCGAGGTGCTGGTGTGCGACGAGCCCGTCTCCGCGCTCGACGTCTCCGTGCAGGCGCAGATCCTCAACCTCCTCGAGGCGATGAAGGAGCGCTACCAGCTGACGATGGTGTTCATCTCCCACGACCTGTCGGTGGTCCACAACATCGCCGACCGCGTCGCGGTGATGTACCTCGGCATGGTGTGCGAGGTCGCCGACACCGAGACCCTGTACCGGGCCCCGGCCCACCCGTACACGATGCTGCTCATCTCCTCGGCCCCCACGCTCGGCGGCACGCTCGCCGACACGCTCGGCGAGGAATCCATCACCGCGACCAGCTCCGAGCTGCCCTCGCCCCTGAACCCCCCGTCCGGATGCAGGTTCCGCACCCGGTGCCCCCGGGCCACCGAGCTCTGCGCCGCCGAACGTCCCCCGCTCACCACCATCGCGCCCGGCCACCAGGTCGCGTGCCACCACCCCCTCCAGGAGAACCGATGAAGCGCACCACCGGCGCCATGGCCGTCCTCGCGGCCGCCGCCCTGACCCTGTCCGCGTGTGGCGGAGGCGGCGACGAGTCCACGTCCGCCGCCGGCGGCGCCGAGGGCCAGGCCCCCGACCAGTCCGAGCGCTGCACCGAGGACCTGGCGGGCGGCACCATCACCGTCGGCGAGTTCTCCATGCTCCCGTCGTTCGCGCCCGGCCAGGGCCAGTACGGCGTCCGCGGCGGCGCCCAGTCCGCGGCCGTCTACGACCGGCTCATGGTGTGGAACCCCGAGGCCGAGGAGTTCGAGCCCAAGCTCGCCGAGTCCCTCGAGGCCAACGACGACAACACCGTGTGGACCCTCAAGCTCCGCGACGGCGTCACCTTCTCCAACGGGGACCCGCTCACCGCCGAGGACGTCGTGTTCACCGTCGGCCTGCACAAGGACCCCGCCACCCGATCGGTCGCGATGACCGAGGCTATGCAGATCTCCGACGTCCGCGCCGTCGACCCGCTCACGGTCGAGTTCACGCTCGCCGATCCGTGGGCCGGCTTCCCGATCACCCTCGCCGGCACCGTCGGCGAGGTCATCCCCCAGGCCGCCTACGAGGCCGCCGACCCGCAGGAGTGGTCCCGCAACCCGATCGGCGCCGGCGCGTTCACCGTCGCCAACTACGTCCCCGACCAGGAGACGGTGCTCGAGCCCAACCCCGACTACTACGGCGGCCCCGTCTGCCCGACCCTGAAGTTCATCCGGATCCCCGGGTCGCAGGGCACGTACGACGCCTTCCAGACCGGCGAGGTCCAGGTCGGCTTCCTGCGTGGTGCGAAGTTCGTGAACATGGCCCAGAACGACGACGTCCGCGGCTTCGAGGAGATCATCAGCTCCGGCTCGGTGATCAACATGAACTCCGGCAAGGCCGGCTACGACGGCATCCTCACCGACGTCCGCGCCCGCCAGGCCGTGGCGGCCGCCCTGGACCGCGACCTGTGGAACCAGCGCCTGTACGACGGTGAGGGTCAGCCGACCTCCGCTCTCATCGCCGACTCCTCCCGTCTGTACGACGGCCAGGAAGGCCCGGTCTTCGACGCCGAGAAGGCCAAGTCGCTGGTCGCCGAACTCAAGGCCGACCGCCCCGACTGGAACGGTGAGCTGCGCATGCTCATCTCCGACGGTCCCGAGAACATCGAGGCCGGCGTGGTCGCCAAGGCCCTGCTGGACGCGGCCGGGTTCAACGTCGTGATCGACAACGCCCCTGTCTCCCAGGTCACCGCCCGTCAGTTCACCGGCGATTACGAGATCGTGATCGGCGGCCTGGCCACCTCGGACGCCGACCCGGCGGCCGCGTTCGCCAGCGGCATGCTCCCCGGTGGCGCGACCAACCTCACCGGCATCGACGACCCCGAGCTCACCGCCGCGGTCAACGAGCTCAAGGCCGCCGGTGACCTCGACGCCCAGAAGGCCGCGCTCACGCGACTCCAGGAGGTCTTCAACGAGGTGCAGCCCTTCACCGTGATGGCCAACGCCGAGCAGTACGTGGCCGTCGCCGACACCGTCGGTGGCCTCACCCCGACCCTGTCCTCGACCGTCCTGTACGACGGGGCCTTCGTCAAGGAGTGATCGACGCCCACCCGGCAGACTGACCTGGTCCCGAGAACCGACGGCCCCGGATCCTGCGTCATGGATCCGGGGCCGCCCGC
>NZ_KV823665.1:0-2132 GCF_001815995.1 Dietzia sp. HMSC21D01
GGCCGCGGAGCCGACGGATCGCCTCGCGGCCGGCCTGCGAGCCGCCGTCCTGCGGGGCGGTCTCGGGATCGACGGCGGCGTCCACCCCGCCGATCTCGAGGGCCGAGTCCATGGGGACCGCTCGCTTCAACAGGGCGAGGGCGACCGGGCCGTCCTCGTGATGCTGGACGACCGTGCCCACGCGGCCGACCGGGCGGCCACCCGCGCGGACCTCGGCGCCCACCGCGGGCAGGTCGTCGCCGCTCGAGCCGTCCAGCTGCAGCCGCACGAGGACGCGGGGGGAGCGTCCGAGGTTATGGACCCGGGACACCGTCTCCTGGCCCCGGTAGCAACCCTTGTCCAGGTGCACCGCGCCCCGCTCGGCCACGCCGCCGATCCAGGTGGGGATCTCGTGGGGGATCGTCTTCTCGTCGGTGTCCACGCCCAGGCGCCCCCTCGGCGGGGTCGTCCCGGCCGCACGCAGCGCCTCGAACGCCCAGGAGCCCGCGGGCCGGGCGCCCGCGTCGACCGCGGCGGCGAACCACGCCGTCAGCGCCGGGCGGGGGACCACCAGGTCGACCGAGCCGGCCTGGGGCCACGGCATCCGACGGGCGATCCCGCCACCCGGCAGCGCCACGCTCGCGTAGTCCCCGGTCGGGAGGTCGACCTCGGCGCCGTCGGGCGAGGTGAGGGTCGTGGGCAGGCCCGCCCCGGCGAGGGTGAGGACCGCGAGGTCGGCGGCCGCGGGGGACGCATCGGCCCAGAAGACCATCTTGGTGAGGAACTGCAGCAGCGACTCGCCCCGACCGGGTTCGGTGTCCACGACCACCGTGGCGTCCACGTCGGCGAGCACGGCGTGGTGCTCGATCCGCCCGTTGGCGTCCAGCACCAGCGTCTCGCCGCCGCCGCCGTCGCCGATCTCGGCGACGTGCTGGGAGACGAACCCCTCGAGCCACGTCAGCCGCTCGCCACCGCCGATGGTCAGGACATCCCGATGGGAGCGGTCGACGACCACGAACCCGGAGTCGGCGGCCCGCTGCTCGCCGAAGGGGTCGCCGTAGTGGTGGGGGACCCCCGCGTCAGCGGAGTCGTCGCTCGCGTCCACCGCTCCGGGGCGGGCCAGGATCGGGCTGCGGTAGCGGCTGTCGGTCCGGTCGGGCACAGCTGGATCGGTCACGATCGCGAGTGTACGTACCAGGTCGTAGTGTGGGCTCCATGGGCACTCCAGCGGGAACGGCGATCGATCGACCTGACGAGGCCAGGGTCGTCGTCCTGGTCTCCGGCGGACCGGAGGGGCCGCGGCCACGGGTCCACCCGGCGGACGAGCCGTTGCTCCTGGCGGACGACCTCGCCGCCGTCCGGGGGGACGGGTGCTTCGAGACCCTCCTGGTGGTGGGAGGCCGCCCGGCCAAGCCCGAGCGGCATCTCGCGCGTCTGGCGAGGTCGGCGGCCGCGTTGGGGCTCACGGGGCCCTCGGAGTCCGCGTGGCGGGCCGGAATGGACCTGGCCGCGCGCGAGTGGGACACCCGGACGGAGGCCATGCTGCGCCTGGTGCTGTCTCGTGGACCGGAGCGGGGCGGGCAGGAGACCGCGTACATCACCGTCGCGCCCGTCAGTGGGTCCGCGCTCCGGGCGCGGGCGGAGGGGATCGCCGTGACGGCCCTCGGTCGGGGGTACGCCTCCGATGCCGCCGGATCCGCGCCGTGGCTGCTGATCGGCTCCAAGACCCTGTCGTACGCCACCAACATGGCGGCCCTCCGGCACGCCGCGGCGGGCGGGTTCGATGACGTGGTCTACCTCTCCTCGGACGGTGAGGTTCTCGAGGGGCCGCGCTCGACGGTGGTGATCTCCCGCGACGGTGAATTGCTGAGCCCACCGGCGGAGGTCGGGATCCTGGAGGGCACGACCCTGGCCGCGATGGCGGAGGTCGCGGCACGCGACGGTGTGCCCGTGCGGCGTGAGCGTCTCCTGCTCACCGACCTCGTGTCGGCCGACGCGATGTGGCTGCTGTCCTCGGTGACGCTGTACGCCCGGGTCCGCCGGATCGACGACACGACGCTGCCGGGAGGGAATCCCGGGATCGACGTCGCCGGGATGGTCGATCGCGCGGTCGGACGCGCATGAGAACCGCCCACCCGACCGGAGTCGGGTGG
>NZ_KV823666.1:0-842 GCF_001815995.1 Dietzia sp. HMSC21D01
GCCCGGTCGGCGCGCTGCCGGTCGACGGAGCACGCCGCCAGCCGCCGGGAGCAGGCGGCCGGGTGTGGCACTGTAATGAGCATGACGAGAATCGCAGTGGTCGGCGGCGGACGCATCGGAGAGGCCCTCATCGCGGGACTCCGCGAATCGGGGACCGAGCCGTCGGACATCGTGGTGGTCGAGGCCGTGCAGGCCCGCGCCGACGAGCTGGCCAAGAAGTACAACGTCCTCGCCACCAGCCTCGACATCGGTTGTGAGGGCGCCGATGTGATCGTCGTGGCCGTCAAGCCTCAGGACGTGCCCGCGGTGGTCGACCGGATCGGCGACGCCATCTCCGACAGCGTCCACGAGTCGATCGTCGTCTCGCTCGCGGCGGGCGTACCCACGCAGGTGCTCGAGAACAAGCTCAGCGCCGGCTCGCCCGTCCTGCGGGTCATGCCCAATACGGCCATGCTCGTGGGGCACGGCGTCTCTGCGGTCTGCAAGGGCCGCTACGCGCGCGACGAGCATCTCGAGCAGGTGGTCACGATCATGGAGAGCGTGGGCCTCGTCGTCGTCGTCTCCGAAGCCCAGATGGACGCCGTCACCGCCATCTCCGGCTCCGGCCCCGCCTACTTCTTCCTCCTCACCGAGGCGATGATCGACGCCGGCGTCGAACGGGGCCTGCCGCGCGACGTCGCGGTCAAGCTCGCCACCGGCACGGCACTCGGCGCGGGCGCGATGCTCACCGGCGGCGGCGGGGGACCCGCCGAGCTGCGCTATAACGTGAGCTCCCCGGGCGGCACCACCGCGGCCGCGATCCGCACGCTCGAGGCCCGCGGACTGCGCGCGGCCGTGGCGGA
>NZ_KV823667.1:0-686 GCF_001815995.1 Dietzia sp. HMSC21D01
GCGAGCCAGCCCCGCAGGGCGGGCAGGGTCAGCGCGGCTCCGAGCTCCGGGCCGGTGGTGGGCCCGCCGTCGCCCGCCGCGAGGTGGCCGAGCAGTCCGCGGACGTCCGATCGATAGGACCGGGCGGTCGCCTCGGAGCGAGACCTGCCGGTGAGGAGGTGCGCGACGTAGTCGTCGAGCACCTCCTCGAGGTGCACGGACAGCGATTCCCCATCGTCCTCACGAGTGCGCATCCGTCCCATGGACACCGATTGTCGCGCCCCTTCGACGGGCACGCAACCACCCGGCGCGGGGCCCGACTCAGGAGACCGGCAGGCTGAGCTGCATCCCGCCGTCGCCGGATCTGCGCCAGCCCTCCGGGCCGCGCACGGCCGCGCCCGTGGACATCAGCCGACCGAGTACGGCCCGCACCGTGGCCGCCGCGATCCCGGCCGACCTGGCGACCTCCGCGGGTGCGGCCCCTCCGGAGGTCGGGAGCGCCTCGAGGATGCGCCGCGTCACGTCGTCCAGCCCGTCCCACGACGTGGCCTCCCGGGCCGGCGGCGGCGCCGTCTCCCCCATCGCTCCGGCCAGCTCGACCACGTCCGCCGTGCGTCCGATCAGCACCGCCCCGCGGTCCCGGAGGAGGAGATGGCACCCGACCGACGCGACCGAGGTGACCGGACCCGGTACGGCCCCGACCGGCC
>NZ_KV823668.1:0-3323 GCF_001815995.1 Dietzia sp. HMSC21D01
GCTGCCGCCCCCACGGCCCCGCCCGCCTCCGACACGGCCGCGGAGGCCGCCCCGGACGCCGAGCCGTTCGTGGCGGACCCGCGCGTCGCCGCGTTCTTCGACGTCGACAACACCCTCATCCAGGGCGCCTCGATCATCCTGCTGGCCCGCGGGTTGGCCAAGCACCGGTTCTTCACCGCGCGCGACATCGCCGGACTCGCCTGGTCGCAGGCCAAGTTCCGGATCTCGGGCGAGGAGAACGCCGACGACGTCGCCGCCGGCCGCGACAAGGCCCTGAGCTTCGTCAAGGGTCGCACCGTCGCCGAGCTGACCGCGCTGAGCGAGGAGGTCGTGGACACCTCGATGCTCGACCGGGTCTGGCCCGGGACCCGCTCGCTCGTGCAGATGCACCTCGACGCCGGACAGCAGGTCTGGCTGGTCACCGCGACGCCCGTGATGCTGGCGCGCGTGATCGCGACGCGGCTGGGACTGTCGGGCGCGCTGGGCACGGTCGCCGAGGAGCACGACGGCGTCTACACGGGCCGCCTGGTGGGCGACATCCTGCACGGGCCCGGCAAGGCGCACGCGATCGCCAAGCTCGCCGAGGCCGAGGGTTTCGACCTGTCCCGCTGCTACGCGTACTCGGACAGCTTCAACGACATGCCCATGCTGACGATGGTCGGCAACCCGGTGGCCATCAACCCGGATTCGCGGCTGCGTAAGTACGCCTCGGAGAACGGCTGGGACGTCAAGGACTTCCGCACCGTGCGCAAGGCGGCCAAGAAGGCGATGCCGGGCGTGCTGGCGGTCGGCGGGCTGGCGGGTGCGCGGGCGGCGGCGCGGTCATCGTACGGCGTACGCGCGGCGGGCTCGCTGCGCCGGATGTTCTGAGCCCGCGGCTCAGCCGAAGAACACGCTCCCGCGCCGCGCGAGGTTGCGGAACAGCGTGTTCTGGATAGTCTCGCGCACCTGGTCGGTGATCTCGAAGACCACCATCGGGTCGTCGGCGGCATCGGGCCCCAGGTGGGAGGTCTCGATGGGCTCGCCGAACTCCATCGTCCACTTGGTCGGCAGCGGGATCCCGCCGAGGGCGCCCAACAGCGGGAACGCGGGCGTCACCGGCATGTACGGCAGGCCGAGCAGGCGGGCGAGCGCGGGGATCTCGCCGATCTTGGGGTAGATCTCCTCGGAGCCGACCACCGAGCAGGGGATGATCGGCGCCCCGGCGGCCAGCGCGGTCGCGACGAACCCGCCGCGGCCGAAGCGCTGCAGGCGGTACCGGTCGGCGAACGGCTTGCCGAGACCCTTGAACCCCTCGGGCCACACCGCCACGACGTGACCGGCCTCGAGGAGTCGTTCGGCGTCGGCGGTGCAGGCGAGGGTCGCCCCGGCCCGCCGGGCGAGCGGCGCGGACACCGGCAGGGTCATCGCCAGGTCGGCGGCCAGCAGTCTCAGGGCGCGGCCGGCGTGGTCGTGGACCGCGACCGTGGTCATCATCCCGTCGATCGGCAGGACCCCGGCGTGGTTGGACACGATCAACCCGGCCCCCTCGGCGGGGATGTTCTCCGCGCCGATCACCTCGACGCGGAACCAGTGCTCGAACAACGGTCGCCACAGGGGCAGCCAGACGTGGGTGTGGAAATGCTCGTCGAACCCGAACTCGTCGACCTCGTATCCCCCGGTGATGCGGGTGGCGAGCAGTTCACCGGCGGCGTTGACGGCGTCGGCCAGGCCGGTCAGCGCGCTGACATCGCCGGTCGCGAGCATCGTGTCGACGGTGCGGGCGAGGTCCCGCACGGGCGCCAGCACCTCGGCGTCGAGCGGCAGGACGTCCACGACCTGCCCGATCGAGGACCGCATGGAGGTCAGGAAGCGGTCGATGATCCGGCCGATCTCCGTGGCGGCGGCGTCGCTGCCGGTGGTATCCCCGAGGAAGCCCTCCCCCACCATCCGGCCGCTGCGGGCGTCTCGGCGGCCCTCGCCCCAGCGGGGTCCGCCGAGGGGTTGGCTCAGGTCGAATTCCGGGCCCTTCACGGCGCCTCCTCCTCGATGCGGTCGGGCTCGAGCGGTTCTGACAGAGCGCCGATCGCCTCGAGCTCGTCGAGGGTGGTGTCCACTCCCGCGCGCAGCCGTGCGGCCACCGGCCCCGGGAGCAGGGCGGCGACCGTGGCGACTCTGCGTTCGACCGCCTCGCGGGTGACCAGGGGCTCGGCGCCGGAGTCCACCAGGTAGGCCTGCAGCGCCTCCTCGGTGGAGTAGCGCGGGGTGAAACCGAACTCGGTGCGCATGCGGGTGGTGTCCATCGTCCGGCCGTACCGCAGGTAGCGCAGCTGCGACGTGCCGATGTCCCGCAGCCCCTGGCTCGACAAAAGCCGCGCCGCGAGCTTGAACGTCGCCGGCATCACCGGTAGCGGGATGTGCCCGGCGCGCCGGATGGCCTGCGTCAGGGTGAGAACCCCGTCCGCGGCGATGTTGTACGTACCGGGCGTCGCCCCGAGCGTGGCGTGCAGCAGCGCGTCGAGCGCGTCCTGCGGGTGCAGCAGCTGGATGCGCGGGTCGTATCCGGCCAGTACGGGCGCCACCGACGGCAGCAGCAACTCACCGACCACGGTGGGCTCGGGCAGGCCGAGGATCGCGGGGATGCGCAGGATGGTGACGTCGATGTCCGGGCGCTTGCGGGACATGCCCCGCACGTAGCCCTCCACCGACAGGTGGTCGAGCGGGATGCCGCCGCTGGCGTGGCGGCGCGCGGCCATGTCCTCGCTGAACATCGCCGGGTCGACCCCCGAGGAGCCGTACACGGACGTCGAGGAGATGAGCACGAACCGCTTGACGGAGGCGGCCCGGCGGCAGGCGGCGATCACGTGCATCGAGCCCATGATGTTGGACTCCTTGACGGCTGCGCGACCGCCGGGGGCGAAGTCGGTGTGGTGCAGGCCGGCGTGGACGACCGTGTCGATGTCCGCCTCGCGCAGGATGCCCTGCAGACGCGGCGACTGGGGATCGAGGCGCACGAACTCGGCGTCGCGCATGCGCCTGCGGTGTTGCGGCGACGGTTTGACCGAGTCGATCGCCAGCACGCGTTCGACGGAGTCGTTGCGCAACAACATGCCCACCAGGTGCGCGCCGAGATACCGGCTGCCGCCGACGACCGCGACGGCGCGGGCCGGCCGGCTGGCTCGCGCTTCGGTGTTCACCCGGCCGAGTCTAGCCGCGGGTCCGGTCCCCCATGGGCGCAGTCGCCACGTCTCCGGGTTCGATGCCCCCGGTGCCAGCCGCACGCGACGATGGCGTCTGGCGCGCACCGCGGGCAGGGCGAGACGCCTTGGCGAGGGGCGGCTGCG
>NZ_KV823669.1:0-1607 GCF_001815995.1 Dietzia sp. HMSC21D01
AACGCGTCCGCGCCGGGGGCGCCCGCGCCGAGGTCGTCGGCGCCGACGACCGCCGGCCAGTCCCACGCGGCGGCCTGCGCGGACACCTTGCCGCCACCGCTGATCGGGTCGATCGCCAGTGCGGGCACACCGGCCTGCAGGGCCAGCACGAGTCCGTGCATCCGCATCGTCACCACGGCGTCCATGCGGGCGATCACCGAGCTCACCTGACCGGGAGTCGAGGGCAGTCGCCAGTCGCGGGGGTCGAGTCGGGTCTCCAGCGGGAGCAGCGCCGCGTCCAGGCCACCCAGCCAGTCGGTGAGCGCGCCGATCACGGCCTCGTGGCGCCGCCGGTCGCCGTACTCCTGTTGGCCACCGGTCAGGTACACCCCGACGACGGGCACCGCCGGTGGCGGGACGTGTGCGGCCAGGTCGGGTCGCGCGGTCGAACCGGGGGCGTCGCGGGCGATCACGGCGTCGAGCCGGTCGAGCAGGGGATCGGCGTGGTCCACGACGCTGACGCCGACAGCGATCCGTCGGCAGCGGGGGAAGCGGTCCAGCATCTCGACCGCGGCGTCGCCGCTGGCGGGGCCGCACACGAAGACCACGTGGGTGTAGCGGGCGGGGTCGACGTCGTCGAGGCGGAGGCCGCCGGGCGGGCACATCACCGCGCTCCAGGCGGTGTCGTGACCGATCCCGTCGGCGGTGAGGCGACGGGCCACCGCCTCCATCGCCAGGACGTCGCCGGCCGTGGCCTCGCCGTGCAGGGGACTGGACCAACCGACGATGAGTACGCGCACCCCGTCGAGCCTGCCCGACGCGGCTCCGCCCCGCCAGCCCCGGCTCATCGGGCTAGCCTCGGGCCGGTGAACACCAACGTGACCGTCGTGGTGGCCTCGAGGAACCGGCGAGAGGACCTCCGGGCCACCCTGCCCCGCCATGACGCGCCCGTGATCGTCGTGGACAACGCCTCGGACGACGACTCGGTGGAGGTGTGCCGTGCCGCGGGCGACCACGTGAGTGTCATCGCGTCGCCCGAGAACCTCGCCGCGAGGGCCCGCACCGTCGGTGCGCGGGCGGCGCGGACCGAACTCGTCGCGTTCGCCGACGACGACTCGTGGTGGGAACCGGACTCCCTCGAGCGGGCGGTGCGGCTCTTCGCCGAGTATCCGCGCCTCGGCCTGGCCGCCGGCACCATCCTCGTGGGGCCGTCGAACGAGCCGGACCCGATCAACGCGGTGCTCGCCGACTCGCCCCTGGGCACCGCACCCGACGCCCCGGGCCCGGCCCTGCTGGGTTTCGTCGGGTGCGGTGCGATCGTCCGCCGCGACGCGTTCCTCGGGGTGGGCGGGTTCGACGACGTCATCCGTTTCCCCGGCGAGGAGGAGCGGGTCGCCCTCGACCTGCACGACGCGGGCTGGCAGATCTGTCACGTCCCGGACCTCGTGGCCCACCACCACCCGTCACCGGTGCGGGACGCGCCGGGGATCCGCCGGGCCGGCCTCACCCGCAGCCGGCTCCTCACCGCGGTCCTCCGGTTGCCGGCGGGCGCGGTCGCGGGTGAGGTCGTGGACGGGATGCGCAGCGCGGACGGACGGAGAGGGCTCCTCAGCGCGGTGCCGCGGATC
>NZ_KV823670.1:0-777 GCF_001815995.1 Dietzia sp. HMSC21D01
GACGGCCACGCGGTCTCCCTGCTCGCCAACGTCCAGGACGGCGACGGCGCGGAGGCGGCCGCCGCCGGCCCGGCCGCGGGGATCGGCCTGTTCCGCACCGAGCTGGCGTTCCTCGACCGGGCCGACGAGCCGACCCACGACGAGCAGGTCGCGCTCTACGCCCGAGTGCTCGGCGCCTTCTCCGACGCGCGCGTCGTCACCCGGACCCTCGACGCCGGCTCGGACAAGCCGCTCGCGTTCGCCGGGATGACCGAGGAGGACAACCCCGCCCTCGGCGTGCGCGGGATCCGCGTGGACCTGCTCGACCGCGGGCTATTGGACCGGCAGCTCGACGCCCTCGCGGCGGCCGGCCGGCAGGTCGGCGGAGCGCAGTCCTCACCGTGGGTGATGGCGCCGATGGTGGCCACCGTCCACGAGGCCCGCGACTTCGCCGACCGCTGCCGCGGCCGGGGCCTCACGCCCGGGATCATGGTCGAGGTGCCGTCCGTCGCCGTGGCGGTGGACCGCTTCCTGCCGCACGTGGACTTCCTGTCCGTCGGCACCAACGACCTCACCCAGTACGTCATGGCAGCCGACCGGATGTCCCCCGACCTGGCCGCCCTCACCGATCCCTGGCAGCCCGCGGTGCTGCGACTCATCCGCACGGTCGCCGACGCCGCCGGCCGTTCCCCCGACGGCCGGTCGATCCCGGTGGGCGTGTGCGGCGAAGCGGCGGCCGACCCGGACCTCGCCTGCGTCCTGCTGGGGCTCGGCGTCACCTCGCTGTCGGTGGCCACC
>NZ_KV823671.1:0-2324 GCF_001815995.1 Dietzia sp. HMSC21D01
GCCTTCGGCTGGGTCGCCCGCGCGCACGCCGTGATCGAGGGTGCCGCCCGCGCCGCCGAGCACTCGGGCCCGTTCGTGGTGCACCGCGCGCCGGGTTCCGGTGACGACGCGATCGTCGACCTGGCCACCGAGCTAGATGGCGGGCCCCGACGGGTCGTGGTGGTCACGGCCGATCGGGGACTGCGGGACAGGCTGCCGGGGAACGTCCTCGTCGTCGGGCCCCGGACCCTCCTCGGGTAACCCTCGCCGTTCCGTTCGACGGACCGGTCCCGCCCCCGTGCCGCGCGGGTGCACACTGGTTCGCATGACTGCGCCCGACCGCACGCCCGAGCTCACCCTCGGCCCGCTGCTCCGGTACGTCGACAGCACCGACGCGACGGTGTGGGTCGAGGTCTCCGCCCCGTGCGAGGTGACGATCCGCGCGGGGGACGAGGTGGCCACCGAACGGACCTGGGGCGTGCACGGCCACCACTTCGCGGTGCTGCACCTGTGCCACCTGCGTGAGGGGGAGGAGACGCCGTACACGGTGGAGCTCGACGGCGAGCAGGTCTGGCCGCTCGACCCGGGGAGGCCCAGCGTGATCTGCACGCCCCGCGCGGACGACACCGTGCGGCTGGCGTTCGGCTCGTGCCGGCGTGGTGAGAGCCAGACGCCGGAGGCGCTGCGGGAGATCGGCGCCGACGCGCTGGTGGGGCTGGCGCACCGGATGGCGCAGGCGCCGCGCCGCGAGTGGCCGGACGCGATGCTGCTCCTCGGCGACCAGGTGTACGCGGACATCCCCAGCCGCGAGATCGCCGAGCGCCTCGCCGAGCGCCGCGACGCCGGTCTGGGGCCGCAGTCGGTGCGGGACTCGGCGGGCGCGGGCGGCGACCGGGACGTCTCGGACGAGATCTGCGACTTCGAGGAGTACTCCTGGCTCTACCACGAGTCGTGGCGGGACCCGGACGTGCGCTGGCTGTTGTCCACCGTGCCGAGCTGCATGATCCTCGACGACCACGACCTGCGCGACGACTGGAACTCCTCGTACTCGTGGCGCCGCGAGATGACCGCCCAGCCGTGGTGGCGCGACCGCGTGATCGGGGCGTTCTCCAGCTACTTCGTCTACCAGCACCTCGGCAACCTCGCGCCGGACGAGCTCGAGGCGAACGAGACGTACCAGGCCCTGCGCCGCGCCTCCTCGGACGCGGAGCGCGAGCGCCTGCTGGAGGACTTCGCCGTGGCCGCCGACGCGGAGCGCGGCACGGTCCAGTGGAGTTACAAGCGCGACTTCGGTCGGGTGCGGGTGGTGATGCTCGACGTGCGGGCGTCGCGGCACCTGGATCCGGAGGACCGGCGGGTGATGGACGCCGACGAGTGGGCGTGGACGCGGGACGCGTGCCTGGACGCGGACGTGGACCACCTGGTGATCGGTTCGTCGTTGCCCGCGTTCATGCTGCCGGCGCTGCATCACGTGGAGGGGTGGAACGAGGCGGTGGCGCGCCATCGCCCGGAGATGCCGGTGTCCGCGAGGTTCGGGGAGTGGGCCCGGCGCGCGGTGGACCTCGAGCACTGGGGCGCGTTCCGCAACAGCTTCGACGACCTCGTGGGACTGCTCACCGAGGTCGCCGCGGGGGAGGGGCGTCCGGCACCCGCGTCGATCCTGCTGCTCGGCGGCGACGTGCACTGTTCGTACCTCGAGGAGGTGGAGCTCACCGCGCCGCGGGTGGCGGATTCGCCGACGCGCGTACACCAGCTGGTGATGTCGCCGTTCCGCAACCCGCTGCAGAAATCGATCCGCGCGGTGAACCGGCTGTCGGTGCGCGAGCCCCTGCCGGCGTTGACGCGTCGCCTCGCGCGGGCGGTGGGCGTGCGCGACCCCGAGGTGCGGTGGCGGGTGTCCGACGGCGTGTGGTTCGACAACGGCGTGATGACCCTCGTGCTGCGCGGCCGCCGCGCGAGGGTGCAGGTCGACCACGCGCGCGTCGAGTGGCCGGCGTGGGGGCTGGGTAAGGCCCTCACCCTGGTGCCGGGGCTGGCGCCCGACTCGTGGGGACGCAAGCCGGGAGACGACCCGACCGGGCAGGCCGGGCGCACCGGCCAGGCCGGGGGAGGGGGACGACGACGAGGTGGGGATTCGCTCGACCGCAAGCCCCGGCAGGTTCTGCGCAGGACGCTGACCAAGGAGTTGACCGCGGCGGACCCGCTCGCCGAGGGTGCTGCCGCCGGGGCCGGGAGCGGGGCCCCGCGGGCGGCGACGCCTTAGCCGGGTCGCCGGGCGGGGTGGGGCGGGGCGGGGCGCTCAGGCCAGGGCGGCCCGGAGTTCGCGGGCTGCGGCGGTGGGGTCC
>NZ_KV823672.1:0-1559 GCF_001815995.1 Dietzia sp. HMSC21D01
ACCTGCCGGTCGCCGACAGGCGCGTGCTCGCCCTCGCCGAGCCCGAGGCCGTCGGCGGGACGTACGGCGTGCCCTGGCCGATGCGGGCCCGCGCCAACGCGGTGGCCGTGCGCAGGGCCCTCCACCGTGAGCAGCTGGCGGGCACCCCGTGGTCCCCGCGCATAGGGAGACTGGAGACCATGGCGCGGCGGGACGCTCGTCGTCGTCGTCGTTCCTTCCCCGCCTTCTCCCCGCGGCGCGGTGGCCGGATGATCGAGGTCGTGGGCGACCTCGGGCCGCGCACCGAGGCGGTCGCGGTGTACGTCCCCGGCACCGGCACCAACCTCGACATGTCGCACGTCAACACCGACGTCGCCGTGGACCTCGTCGACGCCGCCGACGGCCGACTGGCGGTGATCGCGTTCCTCGACGGCGAGTTCCCGCAGGACATCATGGCCGACGCCGGCAACCCGCGGTACGCCGAGACGATGGCGCCGCGGCTGGTCCGGTTCTGCCGCGAGGTCGACCGGGTGATCGAGATCGAGTGCCCCGGCGCCGCTCTGACCGTGGTGGGTCATTCCTACGGCGGGCGGATCGTCGGCACCGCCGAGCGCCTGGGCCTGCGCGCCGACCGGGTCATCTACGCCGAATCCCCCGACCTCGGCGTGGGGGTGACGGGGCCGTCGGACTGGCGCGCCCCCGGCCCGGTGCGCCGCTACACCCTCACCGCACCGGGCGATCCCGTCGAGCTGCTCCAGGTCCGCTTCGGGCTGCGGCGGCAGTGGTCGCACTCCGACCTCGGCGACGGCGGCGCGCGCCTCGACACCGGCTACTTCGCCGACGGCACGCCCGTCTACGGCACCCGCGGGCACGGCGGGGTGTTCGACCGCGACTGCGACGCGTTCCGCGCGATGCTCACCGTGATGCTCGGCGGTCCGGTACCCCTGTGGCGCGAACGCGAGATCCGCGCCCGCCACACCTCCGTCCGACGCGGCGACGACGGCCAACTGCTGCCCGTCCTCCGGCGGCATGTCGCCGGCCTCTGGCTGCACCGCGACCGCGAACCCTACGGCGACGCCGAGGTCACCTGGGAAGCGCCCGAACGACTGACGGTCGTCCCGCCGGCTACGCGCGCGGCGGGGGAAGGTGTTGGCGTTCGCACGGAGGCTGTCTGATACTGGGGCCTATGGCATCGCTCGACACCAGGTTCACCCGCCCGTCCCTCACCGCCGTGGGGATGAGCGCACTGGGGGTCCTGTCCGTCGGCCTCATCACGACCGGCCTCTGGTACGACTCCCACCGCAGCGCCCAGGCCGTCGAGCGCGCCCGCGCCCAGGTGGAGGCCGCCCAGACCGGCGGCCCCACCGCCGAGCCGATCGCGAGCACCACTTCCGAGACGACCACCGAGACCACCTCGGAGGAGACCGGCGAGCCGCCCACCGAGACGGCCTCGGAGGAGGCGACCTCCACGCCCGTCGCGACGCAGGCGCCCTCGACGACCGTGCCGACCGCGGCCCCCGCGCGGCAGGACGCCACCGTCCAGCCGGTCCGTCAGGCACCGGTCGCGCCCGTTGCGCCCG
>NZ_KV823673.1:0-3770 GCF_001815995.1 Dietzia sp. HMSC21D01
CAACCCTAAACCAACTTCAGAAACGCGACATTAGGTGCTCAGACAGGAGGAGAGACGGCGAGCAGCGAGGAGAGCTGGCGAGAACGCAGCTAGCGTCTGCCTATTGGCAGCAGGCAAACATCTGACGAGAATACTGGTATGGCAGACCATCTGAGCAAGGCAGGACGTTCGCAAAGTACGGCGGCTATTAGGTCGTTTGATACGAAACCCGAGCTTCTGATTCGGTCGGCGTTACGGCATTCCGGCGTCACTGGTTACCGTATTTATCGGAAGGGCAACCCGCCGACCGGACATCGCGTTGATCAGGTGGAAGGTAGCCGTTCTCGTCGACGGTACATTCTGGCACGGCCATCCAGATCATTGGAACGAAGAAAAAGCTGCGTCCGAGTATTGGCGGGAGAAAATGGCGCGCAACATCAAACGCGACCGTGCCGCTGACATCGAGCTTACGGCACGCAGGTGGACCGTCGTTCGCATCTGCGACTTTAAGGTTAGGAATCACCTAGAGGATGCTGTTGAGCGAGTGCTCAGGGCGCTCCCAGCAGCCGGGCGGCCTGGTTAGTTTCTTCCAGGGCGGAGGACGTCGGTTCCATCGCTGTTCGAAGTGGCCAAACCCAGCTGACGATCCAAGGGTCTCTTTTTTTAGCTCACCTTAGAACGGTTTTGTTCAAGGAATAGGTGCCGAAGATGGTCGTCTTGTCCGATGAACCCGCGGAAATCCCCAAGCTGGTAAGAAGTTCCTCGCTTAGTGAGCTCAATATTCAGATCGAAGTCGAGTGCTAAATTTGCGATGCGCCGCTCGACTGTCTCTTGGCGCTCGGTTCCTCCTAAGCGGGACATGATCTGGCCAATTTGAAGTGGGCCAGCCGCCTCGCGCAAAATGCGATAGATGGGATCGTGAGCGGCATCCCCGCGTTCGAGCATTTTCTCCTGAGGAACACCCACCTTCTCAAATGCGGAGACTATCTGGCGGCCGATGGCTTCCGCTACAGGCGGTGGAAATGCGTTACCAATCTGGCGATACTTGGAAGTCTTGCGCCCGGTGAAGAACCAGTCGTCCCCGTTCCACCCCTGAATCCGGGCAACCATATCAATGGTGAGTTTGGGGGGACTAGTCCGAGGTGATGGATCCAGTCTTCGGGGGGCAGAGTCGGCGACTCCATGCGCGTTAACGTAAAGGTTCGACCAAGCCTTCTTGGCACGGGTAGGTCCTAGGTCTGCTCCTCCGTGCTTCTTGCTACCGCCCACGATCGTGGGCCCAATATCGTCGGCCAGAGAAGCCCAGGTTTGGGAGTGACGCCAGTTATTCTCCGACATTAGATCGAGTAGTGCTTCACCCACCGTCACTCGTGAACCCAACGGCTCGGGCCAGCGGAAATACGGAGCATCCTCCGGAGATAACGCGACCAAGACGAATCGAGGCCGTAGCTGAGGAACGCCAAAGTCTGCAGCTTGTAGGAGCCGCCACTCTGCGAAGTAGCCGAGCTCAAAGAACCGGTCCAAAACCCGCTGTCGGTACGCAGAGAAGCGATTAGTTGAAAGCCCTCGCACGTTCTCTAGGAGCACAGCTCGAGGCCGCATTACTTCCGCTAGCTCGACTGCCCATGCGAATAGGTCGCGCTCATCGCTCGCGCCCAGCTGTTTACCTGCGATGGAGAACGGCGGGCAGGGGACGCCCCCGGCAAGGAGGTCGACCCCACGGTGATTCTCGGGCTTCCAGATTGTAGGGTCGGCGACGTCTCCGGTTGCCACGTCCCACTCACGATTGGCCCGGAGGGTCGCGGATGCCTGCTCGTCCAGTTCCACTGCCAACCGATGGTGGAAACCGGCCCTTTCCAGGCCTAGTGCCTGGCCGCCGGCGCCGGCACAAATTTCGACAACCTCGTAGTTTGCCGTCAACTGGGCCTCCCACGCCTCGCAAGAACATCGTTGCCGTAATACTACCCTGATCGCACGTATGTTCCATAAGCGTCGGGCCGCGCAGGTTCGCTGAGCCGCGCACCTGCTCAGTCCGGGGGTAGCAGACGGAGACCTGGCCGTCGTGCCAGTTGCGCGGACGACGGCCGCAGACCGCAGCCCGGGGCGCCGCTACTTGGCGGATCTCGGTCAGATCTCAGGCAGGCATAGGCGCTGGCGTTTGAGGCGACCCACCCGTCTTACTCATCGGCGGCCGACGCAGTGGTCCGGATCGCCCATGGCAGCGACGGCGTCGATCCCGGAGCTGGAGGCGTCGCTGGCTGCACGGCTCAACTCAACGAACGAATTGCCGTGGCGCCTCGTAAGAGCGGGCACTCGGCATCGATAGTTCTCGGAGCTGCTCTACGATCTCGCGTACCAGGCCGGATCAAACGGCCGCCGGTCCGCAAGGGTCGAAGGCCGCAATCTGAGGCCAGTTGGTCCCAAAGCTGAGGGGCCAATCCAGTCAGGCGGAGCAGGAGCCACGTATCCGGCTACATATTCCGTGCGGCGCGGTTCGGGCAGTCCCAAATGACGCGCAGCACTTCTTTGCCAGTCGAATGCGCCGCCCAGAACGACGATTCCCTCTTCGGCAAGCGGCGCCCTGGCACCGCCTGATCCGCCCCGCACCCTCCTTGTAATGTCGAGCTGCGCAGCGACTGTTGCCACTGCCGAGCGACTGACGATCTGGCCTATGGTTCTTCGAAAGAGCTCTTTGATCCTGGACGTGGCCTTCCCGGCACTGAAAATAGCAGCTACGTCCGACTCTGGCATGTGAAGAAGAGTATTCGGGGGCAAGCTAGCATCTCTGTGTACCCAAACAATTGAACTGCGCCCCTGACTTGACAGCGTGCGCTTCCCATCACGATTCATGCCCTTATTCAGATGTACATCTAGAGCCCGGACGACCCCTATTGAGAAGCGAGACGTCTGATCGCTCGCTGTAAGCAATAAGCAGAGCTCGCCTACCCCTTCGGGCGGCAACATCCATCCGCCTTCGGTTTGGCTGTACTTTGCGTCGATTTCCCGCGCCGCGATTTTGAAGTCGAGCTTGTCTCCATCGACAAACTCGAACTCGCGCTGCAGGTTTATCTCAATCAGAGTGCCGAAATGTGTCTTCTCTGTCTTCATGAGTTGATCCCAGCGATAGCGCTGAGTCCTCGCGCCGTCATAAAGTTGATCGTAAGTGTCCCGTAGTACCTGGCCGGTCCGATCCCCGTCTGGGTCCAGTCGTTTAAGTTCGACTACGACTCGGTCGAGGTCAAGGTCCGCTCCGACGGCAGCGGAAAGTGGGGGCTCAAACTCTCGAGGCACAATTCGAAGTCTACAACGGGAGCTTAGCGACCTGAACCGAACCCCATCTGTGCCTCTTATTTAATCCTTGCGCTTCGGCTAAGAGGCACGAGGGCCGGAACTGTCGATCCGGCGACGGATGAGATCCGCCTTCTTGAGGAAGGCAGGAGGATCGGCTAGCAGCTCTTCGAGGACCACGATATCCATCTTCCCGCCTCGCGTTGGCTTCCCGCCGTAGTCTGGGCGCTGAGTTGCGATGTCTGACATCTTGCGGGCTACGCCGTTCGGGTTTCGAAACATCTCATTGGAGCAAGCCCCGGGATGGATGCAAGACGACCGTAGTATTCTTGACAGTGCCTGGACTTCTGGATGCGCCGGGCCGAGGTACTGCCATTCCGCCCTGTAAGCTACCGCTGCAACAATCGCAATCTCGTCGTAACTCCATTTTGGGGGGCGCTGCATGAACCGAGCCTATCGTGGCCCAGGGTATACCGGCTCTTCCGGATCCGGAGTGCGTAGCT
>NZ_KV823674.1:0-4193 GCF_001815995.1 Dietzia sp. HMSC21D01
CGCGGGCCCCGGCACCGGCGAGACAGGCGGCGGAGAGGCCGACCAGGGTGAGGGTGGCGCGCAGGGTGGTCAGGGCGGCCTCGAGGTGCGGCAGCCCGACGGTGCCCGGCCCGCGCCCGGTTTCCCGGACCTGCTGCGGCCGTTCCTCCCCCGCCCGAACGTACTCCCCCAGCCCAACACCGTCGGAGCCGCCGCGCTCGACGCTAACGCGGCCGAGGCTCGGACCACAGAGGAGGCGGGGGCGGCCGAGCCGGCCGACGAGGCCGACGGCGACGAGCGGGGCGAGTAAACCCGCTTGGATCAGTCGCGGAAGTAGTCGACCGTGCGGGCCACGCCCTCACGGATCGTCACCTGAGGGACCCAGCCCAGCACCTCGGCCGCGCGGCCGGCGTCCAGCGCCGAGCGGGCGACATCGCCCAGGCGGGCGGGCGCGTACTCGGGATCGTCGGCCGCGCCCGCGGCCTCGGCGACCAGCGAGTGCAGTCCACGGTCGGTGGTCTCCACCCCGGTGCCGACGTTGAACCGCAGACCGGCGGCGGCCGGCACCTCGGCGGCGCGCACGAAGGCGTCCACCACGTCGTCGACGAACACGTAGTCACGGGTGTTGCCACCGTCGCCGAACACCCGGGTGGGCTGCCCGGCGAGCAGACGCTGCGAGAAGATCGCCACGACGCCGGCCTCGCCGTGCGGGTCCTGACGCGGCCCGTACACGTTCGCCGGCGCCACGCCCGCCCACTCGATGCCGTACAGCCGCGAGAACATCTCCAGGTAGATCTCACCGGCGACCTTGCCCGCCGCGTAGGGGCTCAGCGGATCGACCGGGCGGGTCTCCGCGACCGGAAGCTCGGTGACGGGTCCGTAGATCGACCCGCCGGAGGACGTGAAGACGACCCGCCGCACACCGGCCTTGCGCGCGGCCTCCGCGAGGCGGACAGTGCCGACCACGTTGACCTCGGCGTCGTGCACCGGGTCCTCGACCGACAGGCGCACGTCGATCTGCGCGGCCAGGTGGAAGATCACCTCCGGCCGGGCCTCCGCGACGACGTCCTCGATCGCCGGGTCGGTGAGATCCAACTGGTGGAAGACGAAGCGGTCACCCGCCTCGCGCGCGGCCGCGAGGTTCTCCAACCGCCCCCGCGACAGGTTGTCCACCACCGTCACGTCGTGGCCCTCGCCCAACAGTCTGTCCACCAGGGTTGAGCCGATGAACCCGGCCCCGCCCGTCACCAGTGCACGCATACGTTCCCCTCCCTCGTGCGACGGGCCCCGCCGCCGCTCCCCCCTGTCGGAGGACAGTGTTCACGATACGACCGCGGGGTTCCCCGCGAGCTCACTCCGGCCCGTAGAGTTCCGTCGCCCTGGTGAGCGGGGTCCGCCGCTCCGGCGGGAACGGCGAGTCCTCCAGGATCTGCGCGAGCTCGGCGTCGGTGAACGCGGCGCGCACGGCGTGGATGCGTACCTGAGAATCCGCGTACACGGTGACCAGGCCGGGCGTGGTCGTCAGGTCGAGCAGGTGCTTGTTGGGCCCCTGGAACCCCCAGTAGTTCGGCGGGCTGACGTACACGTAGGTGACGCCCAGGTCGGCGAGCGCCTGATCGACCCGCGGGTCCTCGCCGGCCCGGTCCATCCGGGAGAACAGGTAGGTCGTCAGCGGGGCTGTGGAACCGGGCTGCAGGTAGTGCCGCGCCGTCGAGGGCAGGCCATGGGTGGCGTACATCCACCCGGAGCCCTCGTCGGGGTTCGTGTAGATCAGTCCTGAGTAGGCCTGCGGTTGCTCGGACAACCACTGGAAAGCACGCAGGTCGTGCTGGTCGACCATGCGGCCCCAGCGCTGGCTGGTGCCGGCCGCGGAGGCGTACTCGGGCGAGGCCTGGACGACCCACGAGCCCACGCCGACCAGGGCGGCCAGCGCCACGGCCACCCGCGCCAGCTCCACGCCGCGGCCCTCGGGATCGGTGACGGGGTCCATGAGCCGGCCCAGCCAACCCGCCAGGCCCTGTACGGTGGCGGCCACGCCCACGCCGACGGCGGCGGCCACCACCACGGCGAGCACCACCCCGATCCGGCGGGGGTCGTTGTAGTAGATGCTGCCGATCCCTCGGAGCACGCCGCCGGTCCAGTTGCCGAAGACGCTCATGGCGTTCACGCACACCACGAGCAGACCGCCCCACAGCAGGAGCGGCCACACCACGCGGCGGCGCAGCATGACGAGCAGCCCCAGCACCGCGAGAGACAGGAGCACCCAGCGCACGCCCCAGTCCTCGACGTGCCGGACCTGCAGGGCGACCGCCTTGCCCCACGTCGCGGCGCGATCGGCGCCGATCTCGAACTCGAACGCCGAGATGTCGTCGGCCTCCTCCGAGACGGTGAGGACCTGCGGCAGCAGCGTCAGCACCCCCGCCAGGCCGATGCCGGCCAGCACCACGAAGTCGCGCACCCGCCCGCGCACCGGCCGCCACAGCCCGTCGAAGAGCCACCAGAACAGCACGAACGCCCCGGCGGTGACCATCGCCGAGGGGTGGACGCCGCCGATGCCGACCAGGCCGAGTGCCGCGGCGGGGATGAGCCGCCGGTCCGCCAGCGCCGCCACCACGACCGCGGCGCCGAGACCGGCCATCCCGTTGGCCACGGCGGACGGGGTAGCGGCCACCATCACCTCGACGAACGGCAATCCGGGGAACAGCGGGGTGGCCATCGCGGCGACGGCCGCAGACGTGGCCACGACCGGCCGAGAGAAAGACCGGTGCGTGATGAGCCACGCCAGCGCCGCCACGCCGAGCGGGAAGACCAGCGCGACGCTGCCGATCTGGACGAGGTTGTACGTCTCGACCGCCCCGATGCCGCACAACCCCATTACGAGCGCGGCGATCGCGTGCCACGTGCTCGGGTAGTACAGCGTCGCGCCGTTCTCCGGGTACCGCAGCGCACCGGCCTGATCAGGCGAGGCCAGGCCCACGTCGTGGATGAAGCGGATGTAGTTGACGTGCCAGTGGGCGTCCCACCCCTGGAAGATGTTCGCGGTGCCGCCCGGCATCGCCGACAGCTCCGTGATGATCATCTGCCCGATCAGCCAGGCGCTGACCAGCACCGCCGCACCCGGCAGCAGCCACCACCGCGCGCGCCGACGACCGCCACGCCCCTCCGCCGGCCGGGATCGGCGCGCTCGTCGTCGTCTCGCCATCCACAACACCCCGGTGATGGCCAACCCCACCGCACCCACGACGGCGGCGGTGGCGGCCGTGGCGACCACATATCCACCCAACGACCACGGCACGCCGATCCGGCCGTAGACGTAACCGGCGATCGCGGCGATACCGAAGGAGACGGGGATCGACGTGGCCACCGACAGCCGCAGGGGCAGCTGCGCGGCGGTGCCGACGATCACGCCGGGCACCACCAGGAGCGCGGTGAGGGTCATCATGACCATCGCGATGTCGATGACCTGCCTCCGTTCCCCGCCCTGTCAGCGTCTCGTCCCGGCCCGCGGGCTCGTCTCGTGTCCCGCCTTGCCGACCCGCCCATTATGGGCCACCGCGTCGGGAGACCTCAGCGCGGCACGAGCACCCCGACCGGTCCGCTGCCCAGACACAGCCCCGACAGCCCCGCGAGCGGGGAGACGGTGAGTCCGCTCCCCCCGCCGACGAGACGCACGTAGACCGTGCCCAGGCCCGCCTCGACGGGCACGACCGCGGGCTCGCCGTCGTCTAGGCGCACGGACACGTGACCGTCGGCCTCCGCGAACACGTGCAACCGCACCACCCAGTCGCGCCCGATCAGCGGCCCGTCCAGCTCGATCCGGGCGCCGTCCGCGCCGATCCGGTGGCCGCAGCCCGGGTCGGGGCCCTGTGGGAGCGAGCGGCCGGGCACCACGTCGGCCGGCCGGAGGATACCGCCCGTATCGATCACCACCGGCTCACGGGTCCACGCCCCCACCTCCGGCACACCGGACACACCGACGAGCAGCCAGGACAGCCGGTGCGCGGGGGCCGCGACGGGCAGTAGCACCTCGGGCGGGACGTCCTTGTCCAGCAGCGGTTCGGTGCGGTCGTGCAGCGCGGCGAGCAGCGGCTGGAGGTAGTCGCGGGCGGGCTGCTCGGCCCAGGTCTGCCGGTAGGTGACGGTCGAGACCGCGGTCGAGGCGAGCAGCGCCACGAGGCCGAGCGCGCCCGCGACCGGCCACCCGCCGCGCGTCG
>NZ_KV823675.1:0-8053 GCF_001815995.1 Dietzia sp. HMSC21D01
CGGCCCGCCCGCCGCGGGGGCGGGCGCGGTCGTGAGCGTCGCGGGGCCGGTCACCGGCGTCAGCCCTGCTCTTGCTGGGCGGCGGCGAGGATGTCGGGGACGACGTTCTCCAGGGCCCACGGCAGGCTCAGCGGGGACGACGCGGAGATCGACAGCACCTGCTGCTCGTCGGTCTGGACGACCATCCGGCCGGCCTCGACTGCGGGGATACGGCCGAGCAGCGGGTCGGATTCGATGGCCTGCCGGACCTCGGGCGAGGTCGCATAGGTGATGAGGATGTCGGAGGCGAGTTCGTCGGCGCGCTCGGGCGACCACGTGACGGCGAACTGGTCGGGCGAGCCGCTGGAGGCCTCCGCGACGACCGGGGCCTGCTCCATCCCGAGCTGGGTGAGAAAGCGCGGGCGGTTGTCGACGTCGGTGAACGCGTAGATCTTCTCCGCGGCCTCGGGGTCGACGGTCGCCCAGACGAAGGTCGTCCCCTCGATGGCCGGATTGTCCTCGGCGACCTGCTGGATCTGGCCCTCCACCTCGGTGATGAGCTCCTCGGCGGCCTCGCTGCGGCCGAGCGCCTCACCGATCAGCCGGGTCGAGTCCTGCCAGGCGGTGCCGAACGGCCCGTCGCCCTCGGGCATCGCGATGGTCGGCGCGATCTTGGACAGGGTCTCGTACTCCTCGGCGGTCATGCCGGAGTACGCGCCCAGGATGAGGTCGGGCTCGAGCGCCGCGATCGCCTCGGTGTTGATGCCGTCGGTCTCGGAGTACAGCTCGGGCATCTCGCCACCCACCGCCTCGAGCTCGGCGTCGAACCAGTCGGTGGAGCCGTTGGCGTTGGCCCCGAACGAGTTGCGGGGCATGCCGACCGGGACGACGCCGAGCGCCAGGGAGACGTCGGCGTTGACCCAGGAGATCGTGGCGACGCGCTGCGGGGCCTCCGGGATCTCCGTCTCGCCGTAGGCGTGGGTGATGGTGCGCGGGAACTCGCCCTGCCGCTCGACGCCGGTCGTGTCGGCCGACTCGCCGCCCCCGTCGACGGATCCGGTCGAACAGCCCGCGAGCAGGGCCAGCATCGCCGCGAGCGCGGTGAGTACGAACAGCACCGCCCGGGCCCGTGGGCGGGCCGAGTCGGTCACCGCCGCCTCGAGTCGGGAACGCCGGGCAGGTGCGGTCATGGGATCTCCGTCCACTGAAACGATCACTTGTGACTAGTTAGGCTTGGCTAACCTAGCCAGGCGCCACAGTAGGGGTGAGGCGCGCCATAACGCAAGGGTCACGAAAAAGATTTCCACATTCGCTGGGCGAGAAAGTGATTCATCTCACCCACCGGTTGTTTAGGTAAGCCTAACCTGCTTAGCGTTCGCCGGAACCGAAGTCCCCGAGTAGGTCGGAGTACCCGTGAACGATCCATTGTTGAGCAGCGAGACCCGGGAGGCCCACGCTGCGGCCCTGGCGGCGGCGACCGCCGAGGTCAGCCGGTACCTCGACGGTCGGACCACGCCGCGATCCCCGGCGTCGCCGTCGGCGCTGGCCGCGCAGACCGCGGCCGTCGACCTGTCCGCCCCGCTCGGCACTCTCGACAAGGCGCTCGAGGAGGTCCGCGAGCTCTACCTCGACCACGCGGTGGGCTACCACCATCCGCGCTACCTCGCGCACCTGAACTGTCCCATCACGATCCCCGCCGTCGCCGCCGAGGCCCTGGCGACGTCGGTGAACACCGCCGTGGAGACGTGGGACCAGGGCACGTCCGCGTGCCTCATCGAGCAGAGGCTCATCGACTGGGTCACCGATCTCATCGGGTTCGACGAGTCCGAGCGCCCGGACGGGGTGTTCACGACCGGCGGCACCGCGTCCAACCTCCAGGGCGTGTTCACCGCCCGCGAGGACCGGCTCAGTCGGCCGGCACCGGGGAGCGACGACGCCGGCGACCGCTGCGCGCGACTGCCGGGTCTGCGGATCGTCACCGGCGAGCACGCCCATCTCAGCGTCGTCAAGGCCGCGCGCCTGCTGGGCCTCGCCCCGGACGCCGTGGTGACCCTGCCCGGCGACGGCGACCGGATGGATCCGGCCACCCTCGACCGCATGCTGTCCACGTTGGCGGACGCAGGCCACGAGGTCGCGGCCGTCGTGGCCCTCGCCGGCACCACTGACCACGGCGCGATCGACCCGCTGCGCGCTGTCGGCGAGGTCTGCGGCCGACACGACGTGTGGATGCACGTGGACGCCGCGTACGGCGGCGGGCTGCTGGTCTCCCCCACCCGCCGCGATCTCCTCGACGGGATCGAGCTGGCGGACTCGGTGACCGTGGACTTCCACAAGACCTTCTTCCTGCCGGTCGCCGCGTCGGCGCTGCTGCTCCGCGCCGGTTCCGGCTTCCGGCACTCCACGGTGAGCGCGGACTACCTCAACCCCGCCGACGGCGATGACCACGCGGTGGACAAGTCCCTGCAGACGACCCGGCGCTTCGACGCGCTGAAGCTGTGGATGACGCTGCGGGTGATGGGCGCGGCCGGGATCGGCCGGCTGCTGGACAGCGCGATCGACGTCGCGGCGCGCATCGGCCGCACCGTCGAGGCGGACGCCGAGCTCGAGCTGGTCCGCGTGCCGGCCCTGTCGACGGTGCTGTTCCGCCCCCGCCCGGCCGCCACGGACGGGCGGCCCGTCTCCGACGACGAGTCGGACGCCCTGGTCCGCCCGATCCGGGACGCCCTGTTCGCGGAGGGCCGTTCGCTCGTCGCGGCGACCGTCGTGGACGGGCGGCCGTGCCTCAAGCTCACCGTCCTCGATCCCACTCTCGCCGACGAGGACGTCGCCGCCGTCCTGGCCGACGTCCGCTCCGCGGCCCGGTACCTGGCCGCCGGGATGCGCGAGGCCACAACCGCGGGGGTGTTGACGTGAGTACCAACACCACCGATCGCATCCACGACATGCTGGGCGTGGGGATCGGCCCGTTCAACCTGGGCCTGGCGTGCCTGGCCGAGCCGTTGGGGCTGGACGCGGTCTTCCTCGACGCGCGCGACGGCTTCGCGTGGCACCACGGGCTGATGTTCGACGACGCCACCATCCAGGTGCCGTTCCTGGCCGACCTGGTGACGCTGGCGGACCCGACGTCGCCGTACTCGTTCCTGAACTACCTCAAGGAGATCGGGCGCCTGTACCCCTTCTACATCCGTGAGGACTTCCAGCCGCTGCGCGCCGAGTACGACGCCTACTGCCACTGGGCGTCCGAACGGGTCGGCGGCCTGCGCTGGGGCCGGGAGGTGGTCGACGTCCGTCGAGAGGAACGGGGCGACGACGACGAGGCGCCCGTCTACCGGGTCACCGCCATCACCTCGGAGGGCACCGAGACCTACCGCGCCCGGCACCTGGTGCTGGGGATCGGGACGACCCCGTGGGCGCCGATCGACCGGGGGCCGCTGGATGGTGACGGGGCGGTGGCGCTCCACGCGAGCGAGTACCTGCACCGGCGGGACGAGCTGCTGTCGCTGGGATCGGTGACGGTGGTGGGCAGCGGCCAGTCGGCCGCCGAGATCTACCACGATCTGCTCTCGTCCGCCGGCGCCGACGGGCCGCGCATCGACTGGGTGACGCGGTCCCCGCGGTTCTTCCCGATGGAGTACACCAAGCTCACGTTGGAGATGACGTCGCCGGAGTACATCGACCACTTCCACGCGCTTCCGGCGGATCGGCGCGACCGGATGCTGCGGGAGCAGCGCTCGCTGTACAAGGGCATCAACGCCGAGCTCGTCAACGGAGTCCACGACCTGCTGTACCGCCGCTCGGTCCACGGCCTCCCCAGCGGCCTGCTCGCGGCGGCCACCACCCTGGACGGCGCTGCCCGCGAGGTCCGCGGGGCCGACTCGCCCGGCGCGCTGCGTCTGGACCTGAGCTGCGCCGACACCGGGCGGCCCTGGACGCACCACACCGACGGGCTGGTCTTGGCGACCGGCTACTCCCCCACCCCGCCGCGGTTCCTGGACGGGATCGCCGACGAGATCGACCGCGACGAGCGGGGCCGGTACCGCGTGGCCCGCGACCACACCGTCGACCGTGCGCATTCGACGATCCACGTCCAGAACGCGGAAGAGCACACGCACGGGCTCACCGCTCCGGACCTGGGCATGGGCGCGATGCGCAACAGCATCATCCTGCGCTCGATCTGCGGGCGCGAGGTCTACCCGGTCGAGACGTCGATCGCGTTCCAGCAGTTCGGGGCTCCTGCCGGCGGCGCCGACCCCACTCAGCCCGCCCCCGCCCACGATTCGCCGACCACCCGGCAACAGGAGGCACGATGAGCCACCCCGTCAGCACAGTCCCTACCCCGGTCAGCACCGTCCACACCCCGGCCGGGATCGTCACGCTCGAGCCGCTCGTCCTCGGAAGCAGCACAGACAGCACAGACAGCACAGACGCCCTCCGCACGCTGCACGCCTGGCTCGACCATCCCGGCTCGGTCTACTGGGGCATGCGGGGGTCGACGCCGTCGCAGGTCGAGGAATTCCTCGTCGACTGGTCGTCGGACCCGCACCGGCGGGTGCTCATCGTCCGCATCGACGGTCTCCGCGTCGGCCTGGCCGTGTTCTACGACCCCGCCGAGGTCGAGCTCGACGGCCGGTACCCGCACGAGCCCGGCGACTTCGGCATGCACCTCCTCGTCGCGCCGACCCGCACCCCGGTCCCCGGCACGACGGCCGCGGTCATGGGCGCCATCTGCTCCACGGCCTTCGCGGTCCCGATGATCGGCCGCTCGCCGGCCCGCCGGGTGGTCGTGGAGCCCGACATCCGGAACACGGCCGTGCACCGGCTCAACGCCCGCGCCGGCTTCCGCGAGGCGGGCCCGGTCGACCTGCCCGACAAGACGGCACTGCTCTCCTTCTGCACCGCCGATGCGTTCCGCGGGTCGGAGATCGGCGCCGGGACGCGGGTGATCTCGTCGTCGTCGTCGGATACCCACGCCGGACATGCGCACCTCACCGGTCACGCTCATCTCACCGGTCACGCCATGCGCCGCGCCCACCGTCACCTGTGCGTCAAGGCCCTCGCCGAGTTCTCCCACGAACGGCTCCTCGCGCCCGTCCACGACGCCGCGACGGACACCTACACGGTCCGCGCCGGCGACGAGCGGTGGACGTTCCGCGCCCGCGTGCTCCCGCTGGAGCACTGGGCGATCGACGAGGCGTCGCTGCGTCGCGAGGTCAACGGAGCGCCGGCGGAACCGGACGCGCAGGAGCTCATCCTCTCGCTCGCGCCGGAGTTGGGGATCCCGGAGACGCTGCTCGGCGTCTACCTCGAGGAGATCGCCGCGACGCTCGGCTCGGCCGCGTTCTGCCTGCACCATCGCGACCGACCCGCGCAGCAGCTCGCCGAGTCCGGTCTCCAGGAGGTCGAGGGGGCGATGACCGAGGGCCACCCCGGCTTCGTCGCCAACAACGGCCGCGTGGGCCTCGGACTGACAGACAGGCACCACTACACGCCGGAGTCCCGCTCGACGGTCCGGCTCGTGTGGCTCGCCGCGCGCCGCGACCTCAGCCACCTGGCCACCGTCGCCGGCCTCGACGAGGACGAGCTCTACGCCCGCGAGTTCGGCGCCGAGGCCCTCGAGCGGTGCGACGACCGGCTGCGTGCGCTCGGGCTCGACCCCGCCGGATACCGCGTCCTGCCCGTCCACCCGTGGCAGTGGGGGCACAAGATCGCGGTGGCGTTCGCCCCCGACCTCGCGCGCCGCGACCTCGTGTACCTGGGCGAGTCGGACAGCGAGTACCGGCCGCAGCAGTCCGTGCGCACGTTCTTCGACGTCACCCGCCCCGAGCGCGGCTACGTCAAGACCGCCCTGGCCGTGCAGAACATGGGCTTCACCCGCGGCCTGTCACCGAAGTACATGCACGACACCCCGGCGGTCAACGACTGGGTGGCCGGGATCGTCGACTCGGACCCCGTCCTGCGGGCGCTCGACTTCGGGGTCCTGCGCGAGGTCGCCGCGGTCGGCTACACCGGCGACGCCTATCACCGGGCCGCCGCCGCGGGCGTGTCCGACGCGGGTCCGCACACCAAGATGATCGCCGCTCTGTGGCGGGAGAGCCCGGTCCCCCGGTTGGCCGACGGCGAGCGGGCCGTCACGCTGGCCTCGATGCTGCACGTGGACCTGCACGGGCGTGCCCTCGCCGTCGAACACCTCGAGCGCTCCGGCCACGAGGCCCGCACGTGGCTACGCGCGCTGCTCGACGCCTATGTCCTGCCGGTCGCCCGTTGCCTCCTCGCGCACGGGCTCGTGTTCATGCCGCACGGCGAGAACGTCATCGTCGTTCTGGGCCCTGACCACACTCCGCGGCGCACACTGTTCAAGGACATCGGCGAGGAGGTCGCGATGGTGCGCGACCTGCCGCTGCCCGACGGCATCGAACGAGTCCGCCACGTCCTGGACGCCGAGACCGCCGCCCTGAGCATCCAGACCGACGTGATGGACGGGGTGCTGCGCCACCTCGCCGCGATCCTCGACACCGCCGGCGTGCTCGACGCCGAGGCGTTCTGGGATGAGACGCGCCGGTGCCTGGAGGTCCTCGCCCCTGGTGACGCGGGCGACGACGGCGACGACGGCGAGGTGCACCGTCCCACCTGGGAGGCGCTGTTCGCCCCGCGGTTCAAGCATTCGTGCCTCAACCGGCTGCAGTTGCGCAACACCAGGCAAATGGTGGCCCTGACCGATCAGGCCGGTTCTCTGCAGTTCGCGGGCACGCTGGCGAACCCGCTCGCCGCGCGCTCCAGGGAGACGGCCGACGAGGCGACGGGGCGACAGGGCGCGGCGCCCGGCGCTCGCGGCGATGCGGCACCGCGCCGGCAGCACGACCCGACACCCGTGGGGTGACGGTAGCGTCGACCGTGTGAACGGACGGGAACTCCAGAAGTGCGCGGCCGCGAGGGCGCGTGAGCTTCCGGCGTCCACCCTGGAGTTCCCGTTCGGCCCGGACTTCGACGTGTTCAAGGTCCGCGGCAAGATGTTCATGTTCCACGCCAAGGTCGAGGGCGAGCCCCAGGTGATCCTCAAAGCGCTGCCCTCGGACTCGATGTCCCTCCGCGCCGCGCACGCCGACATCACTCCCGGCTACCACATGAACAAGCAGCACTGGATCTCGCTGCATCCGGGCGGCACCCTGACCGCCGAGATGGTCGACGAGCTCGTCACCGAGTCCTACCGTCTCGTCGTGGCCGGGCTGCCGAAGGGCCAGCAGCCCGTCGAGCCGGAGACCTTCGGCCGCGGCCAGCGGGCCTGACCGCGGCTGGGCCGGTCGGCGCGGCGGCCGCTGTCCGGCGCGGGCTCTCGCCGTCTCGGCTCAGTTCGCAGGCGACAACGACGTCTCGGTCAGCGAGCCGAGCTGCTCGCCCACCGATCCCTTGACCGACTCGGTGGCCGACGAGGTGTCGAGCTGATCCGCCAACGAGCCGCCCACGAGCGGCACTCCGCTGAGGACAGCGCTGACCGATCCGTCGACGTCTCCTGCCAGCAGGGCGTCGGCGGACCGTGCAGCGGGGTTGAGGACCGCGCAGATCACGCCGACCGGCACCTGCAGCGGGGCCCCGATCGCATTCGCGGCCAGGCCGGCGGCGCTGCCGACGTTGCAGGCGAAGGTGGCCGCGGAACCGAGCGGCCCCGAGGCGTAGCCGGGCAGCGACCCCGTGACCGAGCCGGGAAGCAGCTCACCGAGTTCGCCCAGCTGGCCGGTCTCGCCGTCCTCGGCGCCGGCACCGCTGCCCCTCTCGGCACCCGTACCGTTCTCGCCATCGGCGGCCGCGGAGCCCGGGATCGAGCCGGTGTCCGCAGGATCAGAGCTCTGAGCTGCTGCAGTGCCCGCCGAGGCGACGAGCAGGGCCGCGGCCAGTGCGCCGACGTACGCGATTGACTTGGTCATGGTGAGCCTCCGAACTCCGGTGCGTCGGGCGGTCTCCCCCGATCAGTTAATGAGGGTCCCATAAATCTCGAGCCCCCGAAGCGTCGTTGCCAATGCGTGGTCTTTCTCAGTTCCACCCACGTAGGCCTTGTGGTGTCGAACACGTGGACGTAGAA
>NZ_KV823675.1:8073-11756 GCF_001815995.1 Dietzia sp. HMSC21D01
CCGCCTCCGGCGAACCGGAGGCGGGCCCTCGGGGGTGCGTGAGTACTCACGCGGTCGACTCAGCCCTGGCGGGCCTTGAACCGGGGATCCTTCTTGTTGATCACGTAGGTCTTGCCGCGACGACGGACAACCTGGGCGCCCGGCTTGTTCTTCAGCGACCGAAGGGACTTGCGGACCTTCATGTGGCGCTCCTTAGGCTCTCGGGGCGGCCGCGATGGCCGCCGACACGACTGGGAATCACTGTGCGACACGTCCGACCACGGGGTCGGATGTACGACACACAACTGGTCCATCGTAACGGACCACCCGGCAAGAACTCCAACCGGCGAGGGACCGCACCACGGACCGCGCACTGATGTCACGTGGACGTCACACGCGGTTCCTAAGCTGACCGCATGAACCAGACGCCACCCGACTCCAGTGCGCTGCGCGCCTCCATCATCGCCGAACTCGGCGTGCGGCCCGACATCGACCCCGCCGAGGAGGTCGAGACGCGGGTCGCCTTCCTCGTCGACTACCTGCGCTCCACACCCGCCTCCGGCTTCGTCCTGGGCATCAGCGGCGGTCAGGACTCGACGCTCGCGGGGCGACTGTGTCAGCTCGCGGCCGAACGCCTCCGCGAGGAGGGGATGGAACAGGCCCGGTTCATCGCGATGCGCCTTCCGTACGGCGTACAGGCCGACGAGGCCGACGCGCAGATAGCCCTGGAGTTCATCCGCCCGGACGCGTCCCTGACGGTGGATGTCCGTGCAGCGTCCGACGCCGCCGCCGAGGCCGCATCCACGGCCCTGGCGGCACTCCCCGACCAGGCGGGTCCGCTCCGGGACTTCGTCCGCGGCAACGTCAAGGCGCGTGAGCGGATGATCGCCCAGTACGCCGTGGCCGGGCAGGTGAACCACCTCGTCGTCGGCACCGATCACGCCGCCGAGGCGGTGACCGGCTTCTTCACCAAGTACGGCGACGGCGGCGTCGACCTGACCCCCCTGACCGGTCTCACCAAGCGCCAGGGCGCCGCGCTCCTGCGCCACCTCGGCGCGCCCGAGTCCACCTGGCGCAAGGTGCCCACCGCCGACCTGGAGGACGACAGGCCCGGTCTGCCCGACGAGGACGCGCTCGGCGTCACCTACGCGCAGATCGACGACTACCTCGAGGGGCGCGAGGGGGTCCCGGCCGACGCCGCCGCCCGCATCGAGTCCCTGTTCCTCGCCTCGCGGCACAAGCGCACCGTCCCCGCCACGCCGCTCGACACGTGGTGGCACTGACCGGCGCGGTGCCGCTGATCGCTCACCCCAACAGCGACCACACCGTCTCCAGCGCCTCCGCCGTACCGGGCACGTCGAAGGCCTGCGAGGTGAACACCGCCGCGGACCGGCCGGCGCGGCGGTCGACGTAGCCGATCGTGCCCAGTCCCCCGGCCCAGCCCGCCGTCCCGTCGGGGCGGACCTCGACCTGGAACCCGTAACCGCACCCGGGCTCCAGGAACCCCTCGGCGGATGCCCGCTGGTGCTCGGTGAGGTGGTCGGAGGTCATCAGCCGCACGCTCTCCGCGTCGAGGAGCGGGCCGCCGTCGACGAGCACGTCCAGGACCGCGAGATAGTCGCGCACCGTCCCGGCGAGACCGCAGGCGAGCGAGTCGAACACCGGTCGGCCCGTGAACCTGGCCGCGGTGTCCACCGGCGCCACCCGACCGTCGGGCCCGAGTCCGTACGTGACGACCAGGCGGTCCGCATCGGCCGTGAACCCGGTGTCGGCCAGACCGAGGGGCCCGGTGACGTGTTCGGCGACCAACTCCCCCACCGACGCGCCTGTGGCGCGGGCGAGAAGGACTCCGAGGATGTCACTGCACGTGTGGTACCACCACCCGCCGCCCGGCTGTCCGGCGAACGGGAGCTCGGCGAGCCTGCGCAGGTACTCCCCCGGCGGGACGGCCGGTGCGTACGGGCCGGGCGCGACCCCTCGGGCGGCCATGGCCTCGCCCAGGTCGGGGTTGCGTACCGGCCACCCGACGCCGGCGGTCATCGTGAGCAGGTCCCGGACCGTGACAGGTCTGTCAGCCGGCACCGTCCGGTCCAGCAGCCCGTCGGGTTCGGCCAGCACCCGCGGCCCCGCGAGCTCGGGCAGCTGCGCGTCCACCGGATCGTCGAGGGCGATAACGCCACGCTCCACGAGCCGCATCGCGAGGAGGCCCGCGATCGGTTTGGTGTTGGAGGACAGCGGGAACACCGCATCCTCGGGCATCGCGGGCCCGCCCATGGACCGCGTACCGCCCGCGGCGAGCCGAGAGCGTCCGTCCTGCCGGACGCCGCAGACGTACCCGATCAGCCGGCCGGCGTCGACGAGCTCGTCGAGCACGGCGGTGATCTCCCGCGGCTCCGCCATGTACCGACCCTACGTCCGCGCGCACCGCCGCGGAAGACGGCGAAATGACGAGATCCCGGGCGATCGTCTCCGACCTCCCGGGATCTCGTCCTCGGTGGAGCTAAGGGGACTCGAACCCCTGACCCCCACACTGCCAGTGTGGTGCGCTACCAGCTGCGCCATAGCCCCGTATCCATTTCTCTGCCGTTCCCCTCTCGGTGACCGGCCCGACTTAAGTTACACCACCACGGTCCGGCCTTCCAAATCGGCCCCGGCCCCACCGGAAAAGGCGAGGCCGGGGCACGAAAACGGTGGGCGCGTGGCCCGCGGGACCGCAGAGGATCAGGCGACGATCTCCTGCAGCCAGGCGGCGTTCGCGAGGTCCACGACCTCACCTTCGAACGCGACGGTCGGGGTCGACACGCGATCGGTGATCTCCCGGATGGTCTGCTGGGCGTTGTCCGCACTGTCGGAGGCCTTGTCCATGCCGCCGTTGGTCTCCACGTTGCCGATGCACTCGACCGTGTCCGGGTTCGCACCGGCCTCCTCGGCGATCCCGGCGAGTTCCTGCGCCGAGAGGTCGCCGCCACCCTCGGTGGGCTGCTGGGCGAAGAAGGCGTTCTTGACGTCGAAGAACACGGGCAGGGAGTCCTTCGCCGCGACGCACTGGACGGCCGCCAGGGCGCGCGTGGAGTACTCGCCCGACCCCGACTGGCCGTTGAGGAAGTTGAGGGTGTGGAACTCGACCCGCAGATCCCCGGCCTCGACGGCCTCGGAGATGGACTCGCCGTACTGCGCCTCGAAAGAGCCGCAGGCGGGGCACATGTAGTCCTCCCAGACCTGGATGGTCGGGGCGTCCTGCTGGCCCACGATCACCACGCCGGTGTCCGTGATTTCGATCTGCTCGTCGGCGGTCTCACCGAACGTGATGGGGTTGGCCTCGCCGCCCCTCTGGGCCATCCAGACCACTCCACCGAGGACTACCACCGCGACCGCGATGAGCGCGACGACGGTGATGATCATCCCGTTGTTGGACTTGGTCTGCAGCACTTTGGTGCTCTTGTTGGGCTTGGCGTTCACGTGTCCGCGGGCCTTTCTCTACTGGGAGACCGTCGACCCCTTCCGGGTGACCGGCACTAGGGAGAGGGTACCGAAGCCTTGGTCACCGACCCCCTGGGTGCACGTGCGCCGGCACCGTCAGCGATACAGACGAAGCTCTTGTGGTGTCGAACACGTGGACGTAGAATAGAACACGTATTCGACATGGTCGCGGGGCGGCCGCGCGGTCAACCACAGGGGGTGGGGCATGGACGGTGATTCCGAGC
>NZ_KV823675.1:11776-12017 GCF_001815995.1 Dietzia sp. HMSC21D01
GTCGAACACGTGGACGTAGAATAGAACACGCATTCGAGACGGCCGCGGTGCGGCCGCACAGTTGATCACGGGGGTGGGGCATGGACGGTGATTCCGAGCGCACGGCCGGCGGCTCCGCGTCCCCTGCCGGCCCTGCCGATTCGTCCGGCTCTGCAGGCTCATCCGACCCTGCCGGCGCGTCCGGTGCTGCGGTGTTGACGGGGTTGACGGCGGCGGCGCGGGAGGGGTGGGCGGCGGAGAA
>NZ_KV823676.1:0-2002 GCF_001815995.1 Dietzia sp. HMSC21D01
CACCGGAGCCCGCCGCGCCGGCCGAGGCACCCCCGACGGGCCCGCGCGACACCTTCCCCGAGTCCCCCGCCGCTCCGGCCGCGCGCCGGCGCTCGAGGTACTCGTCGATCCCCCGCGGCAGATTGGTGAGCCGGCCGTCGCCGAACAGCGCCCACACGGAGTCACAGATGCGCTCGACGAGGTAGCGGTCGTGGGAGATCACGACCATCGTGCCGGGCCAACCGTCGAGCAGGTCCTCGAGCTGCCGCAGGGTGTCGATGTCGAGGTCGTTGGTCGGCTCGTCGAGCAGCAGCACGTTCGGCTCGTCCATGAGCACGCGCGTGAGCTGCAGCCGCCGCCGCTCGCCGCCGGACAGGTCACCGACGGGCGTGCGCTGGCGGGCGGGCGAGAAGCCGAGCCGCTCGGCGAGCTGCGACGCGGTGAGCTCATCCTTGCCGAACGCCACGCGGGTCGCGACGTCCTCGATCGCCTCCAGCACGCGCTGGTCGAGCGGCAGGTCGTCGAGCTCCTGCTTGAGCCAGCCGATGCGAACGGTCTTGCCCTCCTTGCGCCGGCCGGCCGCCAGCGGAGCCGCCCCCGCGAGGGCGCGCAGCAAGGTGGTCTTGCCGGAGCCGTTGACGCCGACCAGGCCGATGCGTTCGCCGGGCGCGAGCCGCCAGGTGAGGTCGTCGACGAGGGTGCGGCCGTCGGGGGCGTCGAGGCGCGCGTCCTCGAGCTCCACCACGACCTTGCCCAGCCGCCGCGCCGCGAAGCTCGACAGCTGTAGGGAGTCGCGCGGCGGCGGCACGTCCTTGATCAGCGCCTCGGCGGCCTCGATCCGGTAGCGCGGCTTGGAGGTGCGGGCGGGGGCGCCGCGGCGCAGCCAGGCGAGCTCCTTGCGCATGAGGTTCTGCCGCCGCGACTCGGTGGCGGCGGCCTGACGGTCGCGCTCGGCGCGCGCGAAGACCCAGTCGTTGTAGCCGCCCTCGTACTGCTCGACGCGGCCGTCGACGACCTCCCAGGTGCGGGTGGCCACCGTGTCGAGGAACCACCGGTCGTGGGTGACGACGACGAGCGCGCTCGATCGCCCGACGAGGTGGTCCGCGAGCCACTGGACGTCCTCGACGTCGAGATGGTTGGTCGGCTCGTCGAGGACCAGCAGGTCCAGGTCCTGCACGAGGGCCGCGGCCAGCGACACCCGCCGTCGCTCGCCGCCCGACAGGTCCGCGACGGGGGTGTCGAGCCCCAGGTCGTGGATGCCGATGCCGTCGAGGACCGCGCGGACGCGGGCGTCCCCCGCCCACTCGTGGACGGCCAGCCCGAGCCCGCCGACCACGGCCTCGCCGACGGTGTCGGCGGCGAGCTCGGTGCGCTGCGTGACCACGGCCATCCGCAGGCCGGAGACGCGGGAGACGCGCCCGGTGTCCGGTTCGGCGACACCGGTGAGGATCTCCAACAGGGTGGTCTTGCCGCCGCCGTTGAGGCCGACGACGCCGATGCGGTCACCGGCGTTGACGCCCAGCGAGACGTTGTCGAGCACCTGGCGGATGCCGAAGGAGATCGATCCCTGCTCGAGGTTGATGAGGTTGGTGGGGGCCATCTCTACTTTCCTGTGGGGTCGACGCCGGGGCCGGCGCCGCCGGACGGGTCGTCGCTGATGATGTGGGCGCCGCCGACCGGGCCGCGGGTGACGCGTACCTCGCGGGCGACGCCGGACTCGCTGATCTCCGCGGCCACGGCGATCGCGTGGTCGCGGTCGGAGCAGAAGAACAGGCAGGTGGGGCCGGAGCCGGAGACCATGCCGTGCAGCGCGCCGGCCTCCTGCCCGGTGCGGAGGGTCCTGCGCAGGGCGGGCCGCAGGGAGAGCGCGGCGGGATCCAGGTCGTTGGCCAGCAGGGCGGCGACGGCGGCGGGATCGTCGCCGCCGAGGGCCTCGACGAGCGACTCGACGCCGCCCGCACGCGGCACGGACCGCTCCGCGCGGAGCCGGTCGAGCTCGGCGAACACCGTCGGGGTGGACAGT
>NZ_KV823677.1:0-1413 GCF_001815995.1 Dietzia sp. HMSC21D01
CGACTGACCCGCCGACCCGGGCTCGCGATCGACCCCGTCCGCCGGCACGGCGGGGCGCGGGTCCTCGTCGTCGTCGACCCCGGCCGACTCCCCCGCGACCGCGTCGCCGTCCGCAGAGGCCAACGGGGCACGCGCCCGGGAACGCCCGTCGTCGCGCGCCGGACCGTTCCCGCCGCCACGCTGCTTGGCGTCCAGGCGCAGCAGGGCGATCGCCGCGACGAGCAGCACGAGGGCCACGAGGAACCAGATCCAGACCATGCCCTGAAGGGTAGTCAGCGCGACCGACACGCCCGTCCAGGTGGCGCGGCGCGTGGGCCCTTCCCGGTCCCGTGCGCGGGCACTGAACCGCGCCCGGGCCGGCCGGAGGGGGTGACTAGCGGGGGTCCGGGCCGATCGCGACCGGGCGCTTGCGGTCCGCCGACCACGCCGACCACGACCCCGGGAACAGACGCCCCGCGTCGAGACCCGCGACCTCCATGGCCGCCAACGTGTGGCACGCGTGGATCCCGGAGCCGCAGTACACGACCGCGTCGTCGCCCGCGGACACGCCCACCTCGGCGAACATCTCCCGGAGCTCCTCCGACGGCAGGAAACGACCACGGTCGTCGATGAAATTCATGGTGGGCAGGTTCACCGCGCCCGGGATGTGTCCGGCGCGCGAGTCCATCGGCTCGGTGCGGCCCTCGTAACGCTCCGGCGTGCGCGCGTCGATGAGCACGCCCCGCTCCGGCCAGGCGGCGGCCTCCTCGATGCCGACCGTGTGCATGTGATCCCGATCGAACGTGAAGTTCCCGCGCGAGACCGGGTTGCCGGGCCCCACGGCGAGGTCCTCGCCCTCCGCGATCCACGCCTTGAGACCACCGTCGAGCAGGTGCACGTCCTTCTTGCCGGCCCACCGCATGAGCCACCAGGCGCGGGCGGCGGAGGTGTTGCCGAGGTCGTCGTAGATCACCACGCGACTGTCGTTGTCGATCCCGACGCGGCGCATCGCGTCCTCGAAGTCCTCCGGCGAGGGCAGCGGGTGCCGCCCTTCGCGGACGTTACGCTGGCCCGCGAGGTCGCCCGGCAGGTCCAGGTACTGCGCGCCGGGGATGTGGCCGGACCAGTAGTGCTCGCGCCCGCGCGGGTCGCCGAGCTGCCAGCGCACGTCGAGGATGACGGGCGGGACCGGCAGGTTGGAGACGTCGTTGATCAGCTCGCGCGCCGTGACGAGTAGGGGGCTGCCGGGACGAGTGGTCGAGGGGACGGTTTCGCTGGTCACGTGGCCCAGGATAGTCCGTACGACAGCGGCGTGGGCGGCTCGATCCGGCCTCGGTGACGCGCTTCACGCCACCCGGCGCGCCCCGTCGAGAAGTACGTTCCGCACACATCGCCCGTGACCGGCGTGTGCGGAACGCTCTTCTCGACGAGACG
>NZ_KV823678.1:0-3409 GCF_001815995.1 Dietzia sp. HMSC21D01
GCCGGCGCCCGCTCGTCCACGGGCCGCGTCGGCTCCTCCGCGGGCCGGGTCCGCGTGGGCCTCGGCCGGGCCGGGTAGCGTCGGGGGCGTGTCCCGCGCCAATCTCGACAAGCAGCCCCGCGACGTCGCGTCGATGTTCGACGGCGTCGCGAAGCGTTACGACCTGACCAACACGATCCTGTCCGGAGGCATGGACCACGTGTGGCGGCGCCGGGCCCGGTCGCTGCTCGCGCCGCGGCCGGGGGAGCGGATCCTCGACCTGGCCGCCGGCACCGCCGTGTCGACCGTCGAGCTGGCCAGGTCCGGCGCGTGGTGCGTGGCCGCGGACTTCTCGCTCGGCATGCTGCGCGCGGGTGCGGGTCGGGACGTGCCCAAGGTCGCCGGCGACGCGATGAAGCTGCCGTTCGCCGACGCCTCCTTCGACGCCGCGACCATCAGCTTCGGCCTGCGCAACGTCCAGGACACCGCCGCCGGTCTGCGGGAGATGGCGCGAGTGGTCAAGCCGGGCGGGCGGCTGGCGGTGGTGGAGTTCTCCACGCCCGTCTTCCCGCCGTTCCGCGCGCTCTACATGAACTACCTCATGCGGGCGCTGCCGAAGATCGCCACGAGCGTGTCCTCGAACCCGGACGCGTACGTCTACCTGGCCGAGTCCATCCGCGACTGGCCGGACCAGCAGGCGCTGCTCGAGATGGTCGAGGCCAGCGGCTGGGAGCGCTGCAGCGTCACCAACCTCACCGGCGGCATCGCCGCGATCCATCTGGCCCGTCGCCCCGCCTGACGCCGCCTGCGCCCTCGGTCCGCCGCAGAGGCCGCCCGCCCGGCTCGCGCACGACCGACGGGTGTCCGCGCGGTCAGTCGGCGAACAGCGGGCGCCGGTCGAGCCTGCGGGCCACCGACCCGGCCGCCCGCCACGCCCGCGCCACCACGTCGCGGTCCGAGTCGGCGACGGTGTTGGACATGCAGCGCACCGCCGCCGTCATCAACGTCTGCGAGCGCATCCCCACCGGACCGGCGATCGGCAGGAATCGCGGATAGGTGAGCAGTCGGGCGGCGTCCCGGGCGATCGCGAACGCCTCGCCGTACGTCCGCCGCAGCACCTCCGGCCACGCGTGCGTGAGCGGCTCCGTGCGGGCACCGCCACCGTCCGAGCCGACACCGTCCGAGCCGACACCGCCCGAGCGCGTCCCGTGGCCGGCGAGGATCAACTCGGCCAGCAACCGCCCGCCCTCGAGCGCGTAGTCGATGCCCTCACCGTTGAGCGGGTTCACGCACGCCGCCGCGTCACCCACCGCCGCCCAGTTGCGGCCCGCCACCCCCGACACCGCGCCGCCCATCGGCAGCAGCGCCGACGTCACCGCCCGCGGCTCACCCTCCAACGCCCAGTCCCCGCGCACGCTACGGGCGTAGTGCTGCAGCAGCTCCTTGACCGCCACGTTCGCCGGCCGCGCCGACGTCGCCAGCGCGCCCACCCCGAGGTTGACCTCGCCGTCGCCCAGGGGGAACACCCACCCGTAGCCGGGCTGGATGGCACCCGCCTCGTCGCGCAGCTCGAGGTCGGACCCGATCCACGGATGGGCATGCCGAGCGGACCCGACATACGACCGCGCCGCCACGGCGTAGACCGTGTCGCGATGCCAGGTGCGACCCAGCAGACGACCCACCGGCGACCTCACGCCATCGGCCACCACCAGTGTCCGGCACTCCACGCGATCGTCCCCGGCCAGGACGGCGGTCACCTCGTCGTCGTCGCCCCTCTCCACGCCCGTCACCCGCACGCCGTGGTGCACCACCGCGCCGGCCTCGACAGCCGCCTGCCGCAGCCGGTCGTCGAACACAGTGCGCCGCACCGCCGACCCCGTGCCCCCGTGCTCACCCGCCGGCCACGGCACCCGTCGCTCGTGGCCGAAGCCCCGCAGCTCGAGGCCGCGGATGGTGATCCGGTCCCGCGCCCAGCCGCCCAGGCCCAGCCGGTCCACCTCGAGCATCGCCCGCGGCGTCAGGCCGTCCCCACACGTCTTGTCGCGCGGGAACTCCGCGGCGTCGAGCACCGTCACCTCGCGACCCGCCCGCGCCAACCACGTCGCGGTCGCCGCCCCCGCCGGGCCACAGCCCACCACGAGGACATCGGTCGAAGAGGGAAGACGCCGCCGGGACTCCATACGCACCATGGTGGCAGGTCGGCGGGCGCGACGGTCGCCGGCACCTCGGGCGGGGTGGGGTGCCGCAGCCGCCGGGCCGGGACCGTAGTCTGTCGGGAAGGGCCGGTCGATGCCGACCCGCACCAGGCGACGAGGACGAGTGGGGATGTCGAGCGATTCAGTGACGACCGGCACCGCGGACACGGCGACGGACCACGTGGTGGCCGGCGTGGACGTCGGTGACGCAGACCTCGCCGCCGCCCTGCGAGGGCGACTCGACGAGGTTGAGAAACTGCTGGTCAGCCGGCTCGAGAGCGGCGAGGACTTCCTCTCCGAGGTCGCCCTTCACCTCGTCACCGCCGGCGGCAAGCGCTTCCGGCCGATCGTGACCCTCCTCGCCGGCGAGATCGGGCCCGAGCCCGACCACGAGCGCCTGGTCAAGGCCGCCGTCGTCTGCGAGATGATCCACCTCGCCACCCTGTACCACGACGACGTCATGGACGAGGCCAGCATGCGCCGCGGCGTCGAGTCCGCCAACAGCAGGTGGGACAATTCCACCGCGATCCTCGCCGGCGATTTCCTCTTCGCCCACTCGTCCATGCTGCTGGCAGACCTCGGTCCCGCCGCCGTCCAGCTCATCGCCCAGACCTTCGCCGAACTGGTCACCGGGCAGATGCGCGAGACCGTCGGGCCCGGCGTCGGCGGCCGCGACGAGGACGCAGCCCAGCACTACCTGCGCGTCATCTGGGAGAAGACCGGGTCGCTCATCGCCGCCGCCGCCCAGTTCGGAGGCGAGTACTCCGGCGCGACCGGCGAGCAGATCGCGCGGCTGCGCAGGTTCGGCGACGCGGTGGGGATCGCGTTCCAGATCGCCGACGACATCATCGACATCGCCTCCCCGTCCGCCGAGTCCGGCAAGACCCCCGGCACCGACCTGCGCGAGGGCGTGCACACCCTGCCGATGATCTACGCGATGGAGGCCGGCTCGCCCGACAGTCCGCGACTGCGCGACCTGCTGGCCCAGCCGCTCACCGACGATGCCGAGGTCGCGGAGGCGTTGGAGTTGCTCCGTGTCTCCGACGGCATGCGACGCGCGCGGGCGACGCTGGAGAAGTACGTCGACGACGCCATGGCCGAGCTCGACGCCCTGCCCGCCGGCCCCGCCAACGAGGCGCTGCGCCGACTGGTGCGCTTCACGGTCGACCGCGTCGGCTGAGCTGCCGCGGCGGCTGAGAGACCGCGGCCGGCGCTGACCGGGCGTGTGCGTGCGG
>NZ_KV823679.1:0-3201 GCF_001815995.1 Dietzia sp. HMSC21D01
ACCAGGGCGCCGGAGGCCGCGCGGGCCGCGCCGGGGCGGCGACGATCCGGGCCGAGCTCCACCTCGAAGCGGTCGCCCTTGTCGTCGGAGCCGATGCAGCGGACCCGCTCGTCGGCCGGGACGCCGGCCGCGCGCACGGCGTCGACGAACTCGTACAGCTCCCCGTACGTCACGCCGTCGAGGGTGAGGGTGAGGTTCATGGTGACAGGCATGCGCCCAGGTTATCGGCGCGCGGGCCCCGGGCACATCGGGGACGACCCCCATCCGCACCCCGACCCCCGCCCGGACCCGCGCCCGGACGACGGGGCGTCAGTCCTCGCCCCAGAACACGCGGTCGACCGCGCGGCGGCCGTGCCGGGTCACGCGCAGGTACTCGTTGAGGAACTCCGCGCCGTCAGCCCGACCCGTGCAGATCATCGCCACCGCCGCAAGGATCTTGCCCTGGCCCGGCAGCTGGTCGACCGCCTTGCCGCGCGCGAGGACCAGCGCGTTGCGGGCGTGTCCGGCCATGAGCCACGACTGCACCAGGGCGTCGCGTTCGCCCTCGGACAGCAGCTCCGCGGAGGCGGCGGCCTGCAGCGCCTCGAGGGTGGAGGTGGTGTGAAGTCCGGGAACGCGGGCGGCGTGCTGCATGGTGAGCAGCTGCGCGCACCACTCGACATCCGCCAGGCCTCCGCGTCCGAGCTTGGTGTGCGTGGCGGGGTCCGCGCCCCGCGGCAGGCGCTCGGAGTCGATCCGTGCCTTCATCCGGCGGATCTCCTGGACGACCTTGGGCGGCACGCCGTCCTCCGGGTACCGGAACACGTCGATCATGTGGAGGAAATCCAGGCCGAGGTCGCGGTCGCCGGCGGCGAACGACGCCCGCAGGAGCGCCTGCAGCTCCCAGGTATCGGCCCAGGTGGAGTAGTAGGCGCGGTAGGAGGCCAGGGACCGAACGAGGGGGCCGTTGCGCCCCTCCGGGCGCAGGTCGGCGTCCAGGTCGAGCGGGGGGTCCGACGACGGCGAGGACAGCAGCCTGCCCACCCGTTCGGCCACCTGCGTGGCCCACCGGACCGCCTCGTCCTCACCCGTACCGTCGGTGGGCTCGCACACGATCATCACGTCCGCGTCCGAGCCGTAGGACAACTCGTCCCCGCCGAGTCTGCCCATCCCGATGTAGGCGATCCGGGCCGGCGCGCGGCCGCCGGTGGGCATCATGTCGCGCACCACGGCGGCGAGTGCCGCCTCGAGCACCGCACGCCACACGGCCGTCAGGCGCCTTCCGACGTCGGGCACGGAGATCATGCCCAGCACGTCGGCGGCGCCGATCCGCGCCAGCTCCGCGCGCCGCACCGACCGGGCGGCGGCGATCACCCGCTCCGGCGTCGGGTGCCGGGCCGCGGACGCCGTGAGTGCCGAGGCGATGTCCGAGACCTTGGACGCGACCAGCAGGGGCCCCTCCGCGCCGTCGGTGAGGTCGGGGATGACCTCCGGGTTCCGCATGAGCAATCCCGCGACGAACGCCGACGTGCCCAGCACCCGGACGAGGCGGCGGGCCACGATGCTGTCGTCCCGCAGCGTGCGCAGGAACCAGGTGACCTCCTCGTTCTCCTCACACAGCCGGCGGTAGGCCAGCAGCCCCGCGTCCGGGTCCGGCGTGTCGGCCAGCCACTCCATGAAGGTCGGCAGCAGCAGCGCCTGGATCCGGCCCCGGCGGCTGCTCTGCCCCGCGAGCGCCCGCAGGTGCCCGAGCGCGTTGCGCGGGGCGGCGAACCCGAGCGCGGCCAGCTGTCGCTCCATCGCCTGAGGGCTGAGCGAGAGCGCCTCGGCGTCATAGGACGCGATCGAGTCGAGCAGCGGACGGTAGAACAGCTTCGAGTGCAGGCGGCGCACCCGGCGGCGCAGCTGACGCAGGCTCTGCCGCAGCACCTGGGAGGCGTCGTTCGGCCCGTTCGGCCGGATGTGCGCCGCGCGGGCCAGCCAGCGGTACGCCTCCTCGTCGTCGTCCTCCGGGAGCAGGTGGGTGCGCTTGTACCGCTGGAGTTGCAGGCGGTGCTCGAGCAGGCGCAGGAACTCGTACGCCGCGACCAGCTCGGCGCCGTCCTCGCGCGCGATGTAGCCGCCGTCCCGCAGTGCGGCCAGCGCGTCGACAGTGCTGGTCACGCGTAGGTCCTCGTCCGTGCGGCCGTGGACCATCTGCAGCAACTGGACCGCGAACTCCACGTCGCGCAGTCCCCCGCGGCCCAGCTTGAGCTCGCGCTCCCGCAGCGCCTCGGGCACGTTCTCCTCGACCCTGCGGCGCATCGCCTGGACGTCGTGGACGAAGTCGTCGCGCTCGGCGGCGGTCCACACCATGGGGTGGACGATGTCGTGGTACTCGGTGGCCAGCGCCATGTCACCGGTCATGGGGCGGGCCTTGAGGAGCGCCTGGAACTCCCAGGTCTTGGCCCAACGCCTGTAGTAGGCCGCGTGCGAGTCGACCGTGCGCACCAGTTCGCCGGACTTGCCCTCGGGACGCAGGGCGGCGTCCACCTCGAAGAACGCCATCGACCCGATGCGCATCATCTCCCCCGCCACGCGGCCGGTCTTGGCGTCGGCGGGCTCCGCCACGAAGATCACGTCGACGTCGGAGATGTAGTTGAGCTCCCGCGCGCCGCCCTTGCCCATCGCGACCACACCCAGACGCGACGGCATCGGCCCGTCCGGGTAGACGGTGGCGACGGCCACGGCGAGTGCCGCTGTCAGGGCCGCGTCAGCGAGGTCGGACAGGCGCCGCCCCACCTCGGCGAACGGCAGCCGGGGCTCCTCGTCCTCCACCGCCGCCGCCACGTCGTGGGCGGCCAGCAGCGCCACCTGGTCACGGTACGCCGTGCGCAGCACCTTCACGGCCGCGCCGCCGGTGATCCCGGCGCGGTAGGTCCCCGCCGCGCACAGGTCGTCGCGTTGGGTCGGCTCGGGCGCACCCTCCACCGGGTCCTCGGGCACGGCCTCGACCGCACCGAGCATGGCCGCCGCGACCTCCTGCGGCGAGGGCAGATCGGCGCGCAGGAGAGTCCAGCGGGTCGGCTCGGCGACGAGGTGGTCCCCCAGCGCGCTCGACGACCCCAGCAGGCCGAACAACCGCGCGCGCAGGCGGGGGTCCGAGCGCAGGGCGGAGTCCCACGCGTCCGCGTCCGACCCTGTGCCGGCGGCTCCGGAACCGTCGCCCGCGGCCGCGCCGTC
>NZ_KV823680.1:0-1111 GCF_001815995.1 Dietzia sp. HMSC21D01
CGCCAAACGGCACCGCGCCAAACGGCACCGCGCCAGCCGGCGCCCCCGCCCGCGCCGAGTTAGTCCTCGCCTACCCCGCCGCCGACTCCCTGCGCCGCGAACTCGCGTCGGCGGTCGCCGACCAGCTGCGCGGGCTGGGGGTGGCCGTCGAGCTGTGGGGCGCCAAGTGGGACGAGATCGAGGCCCGCTCCGGGGAGGTCGCGGTCCTGCTCGGCGGCGGCGACAACCCCTTCACCGTCGACACGCAGGTCCACCGCACCCTGCACTCGGCCACCCGCACCTCCGGCCCGCTCGACAACCCCGGCGGCTACGCGAACCAGGACGTCGACCGCGCCCTCGGCGCCGCCCGCCACACCGCCGACCCGGTCGAGCGGACCCGCCTGTACCGCCGCGCCCAGCAGGCGTACCTGCGAGATCCCGGCCACCTGTTCCTCGTCACGCTCGAGCACACCTACCTCGTCCGCGACACCGGCCACACCGGTCCCGCACCGATCCTCGAGCCGCACGTCCACGGCGCGACCTGGGGACCGTGGTGGGCGATCCACCGCTGGACGGCCCGCCCGTGATCCGCCGCCTGCGCGAGCGCCGGGCCGAGCTCACCCGCCTCACCGCCCGCCGCGCCCTGACGGTGCCGGTGGTGGTGTTCGCCGTGACGCTCGCCGCGTTCGCCCTGGCCGGCGCCTCGCCGCTCAACCCGCTGACCGCCCACTTCGGCTCCGGCTACGAGCGGATGACCGCCGCCGACCGCTCCGCCGCCGCCGCCGCCCTGGGCACCGATCTGCCCTGGTGGCAGGCCTGGGTCCGGTGGATCGCGGGACTCGCGACCGGCGACGGCGGCTATTCCCCCACCTACCGCCAACCCGTCGTGCAGGTGCTCGCCGAGCGGATCCCGTGGACCGTGGGGCTGTCGGCGGCGGGGGTGGGCATCGCGCTCGTCGTCGTCATCATCTCCGGTCTCGTCGCGGCGTGGCGCCCCCACGGGGCGGTGGACCGCGCCCTCGCCGGGGTCGCGGTGGCGCTGAGCTCGGTGCCGACGTTCGCGCTGGCGCTCGGCTCGGTCGCGGTGTTCGCGGTGGCGCTGCGGTGGCTGCCGGTGGCCGGCGCCGCCCCG
>NZ_KV823681.1:0-1976 GCF_001815995.1 Dietzia sp. HMSC21D01
AGGTGTCCACCCGACGGGCCCGGCCGGCCCGACGCCCCCCGCGTATCCGACCGGGGACGTCCCGCCGCCCGGCGACATCCCGCCCGGCGACGGTGGCTTCCGCAGCGACGGGGATGGCGGCGGCGGGTCGACGCCGTGGATGATCGCCGCCGTGCTGTTGGCGCTCGCCCTGGTGGCGGCGCTGGTGATCTGGCTGGTCACCGCTGCCGGGGGCGGCGAGGAGCCGGTCGCCACGGCGCCCACCACATCGACGATGACGACCACGCCGACGACGTCGCGGACCACCACGTCGACCACGCCCACGACGACCGGCCCGCCCAGCGCCGCCGAGCGTTGCAGGTCGGAGTTCATCGCCGGCGAGCTCGGCCGCGGCACGACCGTCCGCGAGTGCGACGAGCGCTTCCTGCTGGTCACCCGCGAGAGCGGCGAGCTGGAGTTGTTCTCGTGGCGGGACGACTCATGGCAGTTCCTCGCGGAGCCGGCATCCGACGTGTGCCGTGAGCAGCTGCAGCAGCTCGGCGTGCCGGACCGCTTCCGGCGCGTGTTCGAGTCCTGCGACGCGACGACCAGCGCGACCTCGTCGCCGAGGTCCACGAGTCGGACGAGCCAGACCACCACCACCGGCACCACGACCACGGTCACCTCGCCGACCACCGCGACCTCGACTTCCACCTCGACCTCGACGACCGTCGAACCCGCCGGCGGCGAGGCGGAGGGCGACGACACGTCCGGCGACGAGACGAACGACGCAGGCACGGCGGCCGGCTGACCCGGGCGACGGGCCTCTTCGGTCGCCCGCGGCCGCTCAGGGCCGGTCGAAGCTGATGTTCTCCCGCGGGGTGCCCGCCGCGACCAGGCCGCGGACGGTCGCGCGCAACATCTCCGGAGACCCCGACACGATCACCTGCCGGTCGGCCCACGACCCCCACTGCGTGACCGCCTCGACCAGCGTCCCGGTCTGCCGACGGTGCAGCGTGCGGGGCAACTCCTGGCGCGGCCCGGCCCACCAGGGATCCTCGTCCTCCTCGGCGACGGGCTGGATGGTCAGCCACGGGGCGGTCGCGGCGAGATCGACGAGCGTGGGCAGGTCGTAGAGGTCGCCGGGGAAGCGGGCCCCGTAGAACAGGTGCACGCGCGGGTTGTGGCCGTGGCGCATCATGTCGAGCAGCAGGCAGCGCAGCGGGGCGATGCCGGTGCCGCCGCCGATCATGAGCACGTCCCGAAACGGTTCGGAGCGGTCCACCTCGAGCAGGCCGAGCGGTCGGGCGAGCACCCAGCGGTCGCCCACGCCGACGCCGCGGACGAGCGAGCCGCTGAGGGCGCCGCCGGGCACGTCGCGGATGTGGAACTCGATCTGCCCGGCCGGGTTCGAGGGGATCGACGGGCTGAGCCGCCGCCACACGCCGGGGGAGTAGGGCGTGAGCACGCTGAGGTACTGGCCCGGGTGGTAGTCGACCATCACGTCGCTGATGAGCCGCACCACCACGACGTCGCGGGTGGGCCGCAGCACCTCCACGACGGTGGCACCGACGCGCGCGGGCCCCTCGCCGGCGGCCGCGCCCTGCTGCAGGGCGGTCGAGAGCACGCGGTACGCGGTGGCGAGCGTGGTCTCGAGCCGGTCGTCCCAGCCGCGCCCGGCGAGGTGACGCAGTGTGTGGGTCAGCGCTTCGCCGAAGCGCTGGTGGTGGCGGGGCGCGAGGTCGAGTTTGCGGTGGTCGGCGCCGAGGTCCCGGGCGAACTCGACGACCTCCTCGACCTTCGACCGGTCACCGTGGGCGTACTCGGTGGTCTCGAACGCCCAGGTCATGGCGCGGACGAACTCGCGGAGCACAGGCGTGGCGTCGCGGGGGAACAGCTCGCGGAAGTCGGGGTCGGCGGCGCGGAGCGCGCGGGCGAACAGGCCGGGGAAGCGGTCGTCGGCGAGCAGGTCGCGCAGCGCGAGCAGCGGCGGCGCCTGCGCGCCCACCTCGGCGGGC
>NZ_KV823681.1:1996-2629 GCF_001815995.1 Dietzia sp. HMSC21D01
GCGGGCTCGTCGAGCGGCTCGGCCAACGGGTCGTGTCGTCGACCGAGGAACGGGTCGAGGTCGATGTCCGCGACGAGGCGCTCCACGTCGTGGTCGTGGAACGGCTCGTCGGCAGGCTCCGGTCCGGGGTCGTCGCTCACGTTCCGGGCACCTCCCGTCTCGTCGTCGTCACCATCCCCACCCTATCCGCGCGGCGCCGTTCACCTGCCCAGGGTGATGTCGACGCCCGCGCGCAGCTCGTCCTCGGTGTAGGTCAGCTGGCCGCGGCCGGGCAGTTCCACCACGTAGTAGGAACCGCCCGCGGGGACGTCGGGGAACGCGAACGTGAACGTGCACGAGGCCAGGTCGCCGCCGGAGTAGGCGAGCCGGGCGGTTGTGATGAAGGACGTCGACCTCTCGAGGAGCGTGATGGTGGTGCCCTCGCCGATGTCGGACAGGGAGACGGGCAGGTCGCAAGCGGTGTCGTCACCGGAGACGGGGTCCGCGGGCGTAGAGACCACGGTGAACGTGCCGTCGACCGCGAACGCCGCCGAGCCCTGCGCCCGTTCGGGCGGCGGGAGCAGTTGGGGGATCGGCCCGCGCGCGGCGTCGGTGCCGCGGCCGACGTCGGAGCCGGTGTCCGACCACGGCCCG
>NZ_KV823682.1:0-15600 GCF_001815995.1 Dietzia sp. HMSC21D01
AGGGACGACCGGGTCAGGCCGGGGCGCCGGCGGGCTCCACGTCGGCCTGGGCGGACTCGGCCTGCAGCGGCCGCCGCGCCTTGGTACGGGCGTGGGTGACGTAAAGGGTCAGGCCCACGAAGAGCAGGCCACCGGCGAGGTTCCCGAGGACCGTGGGGATCTCGTTCCACACCAGGTAGTCGCTCCAGGAGAAGTCACCGCCCAGCATGAGTCCGGTCGGGAACAGGAACATGTTGACCACCGAGTGTTCGAAGCCCATGTAGAAGAACAGCATCACCGGCATCCACATGGTCAGCGCCTTGCCGCTCACACTGGTTGACATCATCGCCGCCACCACGCCGGTGGAGACCATCCAGTTGCACAGCACGCCACGGAAGAACAGGGACGCCATCCCGGCCGCGCCGTACTCCTTATAGCCCAGGGTCCGCGCCTCGCCGATCTCCCCGAGGCGCTGGCCCACCTCGTCGGGCGCCACGTTGAACCCGTAGGTGGTGATGAACGCGATGAGGAACGCCACCGTCAGCGCGCCGGCGAAGTTGCCGACGAAGACCAAGCCCCAGTTGCGGAGCATCCCGCCGACCGTGACGCCTCTGCGCTTGTCGAGCAGGGCCAGCGGCACCAGCGTGAACACGCCGGTGAGCAGGTCGAAGCCGAGCAGGTACAGCAGAATGAACCCGACGGGGAACAGCACCGCCCCGAGCAGGGCGCTGCCCGTCTGCACGGTGACCGTCACGGCGAACGCCGCCGCCAACGCCAGGATCGCCCCGGCCATGAAGCCGCGGATCAGCGTGTCTCGGGTGGACATGTGAACCTTCTTGGCCCCGGCGTCGATCATCGCCCGGGTGAAGTCCTCTGGTTGAACGTAGGACACGTCGTCTCCTCCAGCTCTGCGGTAGCCGCGCTAATGAACTGGACCGAGTCTGAACGCGCATTGTGTCGTGGCCGTTTCGCCGCGGCAGTAGTCGGTAACCGTCGGCTCACGAGGAGGCGGGCGGGCGGTGAGGGCCGCCTCGTGCGGGGAGGCGGGCGGGCGGTGAGGGGACGGCGAGGGGCCGGCGAGGGGTCCGACCGGTGTAGGCGAGGGGTCCGACCGGTGTAGGGGTCCGAGTCCGCTGTCGAGTGGTCGAATCCGTTCGCGTTTTCCCAGGTGGCTTCGTCCACCACCGCCCAGGTGTGACCACTCGACGAAAGGCACACCCACGTCCCCGCCGTCCCGCGCGGGGTCGACGACATCGCCGCATCCACCGGGGCGACGGTGCGGTGGTATCAGGGCAACGGCAAACGCGACCTGCGGTGCTCGCCGTGAGCGTGGCCGACGTGGCGGAGGAGTAGGAGAAGCGTGACGCGCTGCGGCAGCTGGCCGGGCTGGCGGGAGGGGCCGGGTAAGCCCAGCCCGCAGGCGGAATTCTGGCGGGAAATCGGCGCGCTCGTCGTCGTCACATAGCCACGCCCACACCCACGACGCCGAGCCCCGCCCGGCGGCACCCTTCGACAACGGGCACGGCCCGGACACTCGCTAAGTGTTCGGGCCGTCCACTTCCCCTCCGGCGCCACGCTTCTCGAGGCGGCGAGAGCTGAGGGCCACTCCGGGGGTACGCGCGCCGTTGTTGACGGCGTGCATTACTTGCGTTGCCTAACAAACAGGGCGGCCGTTCAAGTCGCGCGATCAGAAAGGCCAGTCTCACGTACCGCTCATCGGAACACCCGAGGCAATCCTCATAATGCCTGGCAGAAGCCGGTTGTCTCGCGAAAGGGCAACTTCACCGGCGCGGCCGACGGCTGGAACGAGTTCATGACCCAGGACAAGGCCGGCACGATGCAGTTCGGTCCGGAGGCCGCGGGCATGATCCCCAACGAGACGGTCTACGCGGCCGTGGGCCTCCGCGAGCAGCACAACAAGATGGACGCCAAAGTCACGCTGACCAAGGTCACCTCTGACACCGGACCGCTGGGCAAGTGGATCACCCTCGGCGTCAGCGCCCCGCTCACCGAGAATCCCAGCGACTGCTCGACGGTCCCGGTGGCTAAGACCACCCTGCTCGAGAGCGCTGATGCCCAGATGGCCACCTTCGACCTCGCCGGCGGGCAGACCCGGTGGTTCTGTTTCAGCGCCACGCTCGATCCGAAGACTCCTGCCAACACCGCTCCTACCGCGAGCAAGAACATCCAGTGGAAGTTCGACGCCGAGAGCAAGGAGAAGGTCGCCCCCGCAGCGGAGCAGACCGCCGAGTGACACCCGCGGTGGTCGCGGGGACCGCCCGCGACCACCGCCGCCCACTTCCTCCTCCCCTCCCCCCTCCTTGGAGCACCCCATGAGCGCCCCGGCCCCCGCCCGTCATCGTCGCGACCCCGCACGCCGCTCGGTGTGGTCCTACATCGCGGGCGGCATCGGTAACCTCCTCGCCGCCGCCGGTGTGGTCTGCATCGTGCTGGTGATCCTCGCGGTGACGATGAACGTCTCGCTCATCATGTTCAAGACCGGGTCGATGTCGCCGACGATCCCCACGGGATCCGTCGCGGTCGTCAAGCAGATCTCCGCCAACGAGATCGAGATCGGCGACGTGGTAACCGTTGACCGCGGTGAAGGCCAACTCCCCGTCACCCATCGCGTGGTGGAGATCTACCCCCAGGCCCCCGGCGAAGCCCTCCTGCAGATGAAGGGCGACGCCAACCCGGACGTCGACCCCGGTATGTATCGCGTCGAGACGGTACGCGAAGTGCTCTGGTCCGTTCCGGAGCTCGCCAAAGTGATCGTATGGTTCGGCAACCCGTATGTGCTGGGCGGTATCAGCTTGTTCGCCGCCCTCGGAGTGCTCTGGGCGTTCTGGCCGAGGGAAGGCCGGGACCAGATCGGCGAAGTCGAGTCGCATGACGCGGCCGATGGCGCCCGCACGGACGATAAGTCCGATCCCACCAACGGCCTCGACGCCGCCGAGACGCGCGCCGGGAGTGATACCCAGGGAGGTGCCCAGTGAACGCGACCACCTCCCAGGTGAGAAGGGTCGTCACCGTTCTCAGCGCCCTGGTCATGGTTATCGGGATCGGCGCCGTCGTGCAGAACGTAGAACCGACCGAGGCGTCATGGGCGGAGCAGGTTCACGGAACTTCCCAGTTCGGGATGGCGAATATCCACGCGGGCAACCGCTTTGCCCGCGCGATGTCAACCTATGGCTTCATGGACCGAGCCGCTAAGGACCACAACGTCGGTCCCGTCAGCGCTCTCCGAGTTTCTACGGACAAGGAACCTCGCGCCATTACCGGGCCATCTACCCATTCTTCTTCCGGCGCCTTCCCGCTCTATCTCCTGCACCTCAATACCGTGGGGTTCTCCTGCTCAACCGTCGATGTGAAGAAGGCAGAGTGCGCTAACGGGGTGCCTGAAAACTTCTCCAACCCCACCGCGAGCGCTGTTTCCGAGACTCAGAACCTCGAGGTACGAACTGCTTTCGTGGGCCTCGATCTCGTCACGTACCAAAACTCGACCCCGATCCGCGCTACAGCCACCTGCTCGCCGGCGAGGGGCGCCGCAACCATGACATCAGCCGGCTCGATTATCCTCGGCCGGGACACCCTCCTCTCCGACCAAATCGAAGTCCCCGTCCCCGGCCCCAACGCCGAGTCCTCCAACAACAGGAGCTGGGGCAGCTACGACTACACCGCTACCATGCAGCACGTCCGCAAGGAAGAGCCTGGGTACGCGATGTCGCAGCTGCGTCTGCGTGTCAATGCCACCGGCACGGACGGAGCCGAGCGATGGAACCTCACTTTGATCCTCGCCCACGCTGAGTGCGGTGTGGACCGGGCCTTAACTGATTCGCCCACACGCCCGACTACCGGCGCGTGGCCCGCCCTTAATGCGCGGTCGAGCCGCATCTCGACACCCATGGCTCAGCAGTCCGCTGGTCGCCAACCGCTGGTCGACCAAGCTGACGGTGCGGAGGCTCGAGCGGAGAGCGAGAGTTCCGAATCCGGTCTAAATAATGACCCGCTCGACTCGGTTGACACCAGCCTCCCCACTCTCGCGGACGGGGCAAGAGGCGACCTCGCAGACGCAATGCCCACGGGAACCAGCGCGCCGGTTCCCTCGGTCACCAACGCTCCGTTGTCTGGCGTACAAGAACCGCCGGCGCCTACGTCGCCGAGTTCCCCCAGCGAAAGTGCGCCGCCGGAAGCGGCCGCCCCGACCGAGGGCCCCCAGGACCCCGAGCAGGTGAGGGTCGGCTGCGAGTTCGCCGTAGTCACCCGCAACGGCGTCGAACTCGGAACCGCGAGGATCGACGACATCGTCCGGACACCCGGCTGCGGCGTGGAGCTCACCCTGACCATCCGGACTGCTGCCGAGGCGGGCCCCGACCGGTGGGCGTCCATCAGCCCGGGCGACTTCGCCGAAGTCCGCCCCGGCGGATCGATCCGCAAGGCCGGTCGCGTCAGCTCGGACTGCGAGCGGTCGGCGAACTCTCGAGTCACCGCGCTGTCAGCGGGCCGGGAGTACGAATTCGTCATCGCGATCGCGCTCGACGACTCCGCGCAGCGGGCCATGCTCCGACCCGACAGCACCGCCGGGTGGGTGTTCGACCTCCCGCCGCTGCCCAAGGATGCCGCGACGACCAGCCAGGCACCGGCAACCAACGCGAGCCCGACCCCGGACGCGAGTGAGCCCAGCGTCGAGACGTCGGTGAACACCGCCGAAGCATGAGCCGCGCTCGGCAAGCACGCCCCGAGGCCGGCTCTCGGTAGACGAACCACAGCCGCCCTCGCCCCTCCGGCCGGTCCCGCACACGACGCGCGGGGCCGGCCGGTTGAGTCGCGGCCCTTGTCGTCGTCGCCACCCGATCCGCCCACCGAGCCGGTCGCCGGTGTCCGAGTCGGATGCGAGAGTGGTCCCATGGCGACCAAGGGGCAGAAGGATTCGGTGAAGGTCGACGGGCGCACCGTGCGGTTCACCCATCCCGACAAGGTGCTCTACGAGGCCACCGGCACCACCAAGGCCGACGTGCTGGAGTACTACACGGCCGTCGCGCCGCTGCTCATCACCTATGCCGGCAACCGGCCAGTCACCCGCAAGCGCTGGCCCGACGGCACCGACGCAGACTCCTTCTTCGAGAAGAACCTGCCCCAGCACGCGCCCGACTGGGTGCCGAGCGTGACCATCGAGCACTCCTCGCGCACCGTCACCTACCCCGTACTCGACTCCCCCGCGACTCTCGCGTGGTTCGCCCAGCAGGCCGCCCTCGAACTGCACGTGCCGCAGTGGACCCTCTCCGACGGCGAGCCGGGACGGACGCGGCGGATCGTCATCGACCTCGACCCGGGTGAGGGCGTGGAACTGGATATGACGGCGAAGGTCGCCCTCCGCGTCCGGGACCTGCTGTCCGAGGCGGGACTCGAGGCGTTCCCGGTCACCAGCGGCTCGAAGGGAATCCACCTCTACGCCCGGCTGGACAAGGCCGTCACCGCCGCCAGCGCCTCCAAGGTGGCCAAGGAGATCGCGCAGTCCCTCGCCAAGCAGACCCCCGACCTGGTCACCGCCACCATGAAGCGCTCCATTCGCGACGGCAAGGTGTTCGTCGACTGGAGCCAGAACAGCGGCGCCAAGACCACCGTCGCGCCCTACTCCCTGCGCGGACGGGCAGAACCGTGGGTGGCCGCACCCCGCTCGTGGGAGGAACTCGGCGACGGCGGCCTGACGCACCTGCACTGGGACGAGGTGCTCAAGCGACTGGACTCCGACGGCGACCTCCTCGACGGCCTCGAAGGCACGGCCAAGAAGGGCGGGTCGGCCAAGAAGAAGGCGTCCTCGTCCGGCCCGACGTCGCGGGCCAAGAAGTCGTCCGGGGGCAAGAAGAGCTCGTCGTCGTCCGCTGACGAGGACCCCGAGCCCGCCGACACCAGCTCGACCGACGTCGAGGGCTGCGACGCCGAGCCCACCAGCGGCGACGCCGTGGTCACGAGTCTCGAGGAGTACCGCCGCAAGCGGGATCGCCGCAAGACGCCCGAGCCGTTCGAGGGCGAGGTCGAGACCGATCGCTCAGGGGGCGACGGACCCATCTTCGTGATACAAGAGCACCACGCCCGGCGCCTGCACTACGACCTGCGGCTCGAACACCACGGCGTCCTGGCCTCGTGGGCCGTGCCCAAGAACCTGCCCACCGAGCCCAAGGACCGGCGGCTCGCCGTGCACACCGAGGACCACCCGCTCGGCTACGAGACGTTCGAGGGCACCATCCCCAAGGGCGAATACGGCGCCGGCCACATGACCGTCTGGGACCGCGGCACCTACGAGTGCGAGAAGTGGCGCGAGGACGAAATCATCGTGTGGCTCGACGGCGAGAAGGTCTCCGGCCGGTACGTACTGGTGCGCACGAGCGCCGAGAGGAACCAGTGGATCGTGCAGTACATGAAGGACCAATCGCCCGCCTCCTTCTACGGCGGCCGCGACAATCCGAAGTCGTCGTACCCGGACGATGACAAGCGTGCGCGCGGCTCCGGCGACCCCGATGGTTCCGACGGCAAGGCGCGCTCGCGTTCCACCGACCGGTCCGACAGCACCAGCCGCCCCGAGGCTCCCCCGCTGCCCATGATCCCCACGGCCGCCGAGGTGACCGAACTGCCCGACGACACGTGGGCGTTCGAGGGCAAGTGGGACGGCTACCGCGTCACCCTCGCGACCGACGGCGCACAGACGCGCCTCGTCAGCCGCAACGGCAACTCCATGGACTGGCTCGCCGACGGCTTCCCCGGGCTGGCCGAAGCGCTCGAGCGGCGGGCCGTTCTCGACGCCGAGCTGGTAATCCTCAACGCCAACGGAGTGCCGGACTTCGCGTCACTGGCCAAACAGGCCGCCGCCGAGGGCAAGGACTCGTCCCTGCCGCCGGTCGAGCTGTTCGTCTTTGACGTGCTCGAGGTCGATGGCGTGGACCTGCAGAAACAGGCGTGGGAGCGCCGCCGAGAGGTGCTGGACCTGCTCGCGCCGGCACTGCGGGAGGTCGATCGAGTGCACGTGCCGGAGGTCCTCGACGGCCCCGGTGACCGCGCCTTGGCCGAGGCCGAGGAATACGGCTGGGAGGGCATCGTCGCCAAGCGCCGTGACTCGAAGTACGAATCCGGCCGCCGTTCCAAGGCCTGGCTCAAGCAGAAGCTGCTCACCACCACCGAGGCCGTCGTCGGCGGATGGCGGCCCGGCAAGGGCGGACGCTCCGGCTCGCTCGGCTCCCTCCTACTGGGCCTACCCGCCGAAACCGGCCTCGCCTACATCGGCCGCGTCGGCACCGGGTTCACCGACAAACAGGCCCGCGCCCTACTCGCCGAGCTCACGCCCCTCGAGCGCAAGACCAGCCCGTTCGTCGACCAACTTCCCGCAGACGCCCGCCGCGACGCCGTCTGGGTGACGCCCAAGATCGTCGTGGAAGTTCGCCACCAGGGCTTCACCGACGACGGCAACATGCGCCAACCCTCCTGGCGCGACATCCGCCGCGACAAGCTGCCGGGGGATCTGTAACGGCGCTGACCTGTAGTGCCCTGGACGGGCCTTTCAGGGCACTGCAGGTCAGGGGCCGCCGAGTGTCGTCTCGCCCGCCTCGCGACTGCGACGCCGGCGAGGCGCGAACCTCGTCGTCGTCACTCCCCACCCCGCCGCGACCGCGGTCGGAACTTTGTCGACACCACTGCGAATAAATGGCCCGGGAATCGCAATGGCTACACCAAAGTTCGGAAGAGCGATTGCCAGTGCCCCACGCGCGCCACCGCCGAGCTCGGCGAAACGCTCCTGGAACGGCACGACCAGCAGGAAGCCGGTGAGCACCTGGCCGCCGGTCTGGACGATGCGCAACTCCTGCAGCAGCTCGATCCAGTTGCGGTCGATCCGCTGGGCCTCGGTCTCGTCGCGCTCGCGGGACTGGTCGACGTCCATGCAGCTCCTCTCGCCGCAGAATCCCTCATCGATTCCCGGCCCACCGGGCGACGCCGGGTCTTTGCCGGGAGTCGGCAGCACCCCGCCGGTTCCGCCCACCCATCGGCGGCCCGGTGCGGCGGACGCTGAGCTCGTCGTCGTCGCCGTCACTCCCTCACACCGCATCGCGATAGCCGCGTCCGGCGAAACGCTAACCTGCAATGCCCTGGACGGGGGTTTCAGGGCGCCGCAGGTCAGGGCGGTTCTCGGCCACCCCGCCGCGGGCGATCGGCCACCGCGGGCCGGGGCGTTCGGGCAGCATGAAGGCATGGTCAAGTCGTCGAGTACCGCCGCCGTCGCCGCCGCCACCGGCCGTTCGTGGGAGGACTGGGTCGAGCTGCTCGACCGAGAGGGCGCCCGCGAGCTCAAGCACACCGCGATCGCGCGACTGACGCTGCAGCACATGCCCGAGTCTGCGGAGCAGCGCGAATGGTGGGCGCAGTCGGCGGCCGTCGCCTACGAACAACACACCGGCCTGCGCGTCCCGGGACAGTCCTGCGACGGCGACTTCCAGCTGTCCACCTCGAAAACCGTGGCCGGCGACAAGGACGCGGCGCTGGAGGCGTGGATGGCGCTCGTCGGTGCGCGCGAGGAGTTCGGCGGGGTCGAGATCGAGGCGGCGCCATCCACGTCAAGCACCGAGAAGTTGCGTTACTGGCGGGTTCCGCTGGCCGACGGCACGCGCGTGGCCCTGAACTTCAGCGACAAGACCGGCGGCAAATGCACCGTGGGCGTGGTCCACTCGAAGCTCGACTCCGCCGAGGCCATCGACTACTGGCGGCCCGTGTGGAAGGAGTTGCTCGGGCAGCTATGAGGCCTGAGTTCGTCGGTGGCACGTGCCTACTGACCGCACTGACCGCTGTTCGACACTTCCCAGGGATTAATCGAGCGGATCGAGTGACGAGTAGTTACTACCGCCGACAAGCGGCTCGACACGACGTTATTGGCCAGGACGTTTCGGGGTCTCATCGTGACCCGTCACAGCTCAGCGTCTCGCCCTGTAAGACCGAGACGACCGGGCTCGAACTCGATGTCAGCGCCTTCTTCACCAGCCAGGAGGTCGACGGGAGTAGTGGAATCCTGAGCCAACACTTCAGCGATAATCTCGCGTGTCTCCGCCTCGACTGAACGGCGGGGCGCGCGCTTCCTCTCGGCGCACAATATTGTCCGTCTTGAAGCTGTCCTTCATACCTTGGACATATGCGTCGTACACCTCGGGAGTCTCTGCGCGCGCCCGCTCTAGCCAACCCTGATCGGGCATGGGCGTCGGCAAGTGAACGTGGTGTTCCTGGAGGAAGCTCAGCTGCGCTTGGATGACGGCATTGATGCTCGAAGCATCACGTCGTTCATCCGGGTGAGGCTGTAACCCATCCCTGTTGACTGCGTCGGGTACATCGCCTTCGCGTTCGCGTACGTCGTCTGGCCGCTCAGGTCCATCAGTGAGCCCGCGCCGGCCAGAAACGCGGCCCTGCGCTCCCTCTTCCTGACCTTCGAGTCCTTCATGCCCCTCAGTGTAGCCATCTCCGTCATCACCGATCGTCACGTTTGTAGTTCCGCCCACCCACTCAAAACGCCCCTGAGACGCCGCTGTCGAGTCGGACGATAAGCCAGCTCCAGCCTCGGTGGGGGCTACACCTACCTAACAAAACAGCCGCGCGCCCCGCGTGCCCCCGTCCCGTGGCTATGCGGTGCGGTTTCACGTGGAGCGCGCGGCCGCGGCTGCGCGCGTGGCCGGTCAGTCGGCGACGGCCGCCAGGCGCTTCTCGTCGATCGTGCGGTCAAACACGAACGCGTAGAGGAGTCCCGCGCCGATGGCCGTGTAGGGCCAAATGAAGTAGACGATCACGCCCATCGACATCGGCAGGCCCCACAGGGTGGCGTCGCCGGACGCGGTGAGGATCGACCACACCACCAGCACGGCGAGCACCGCGCAGTAGGCGACGATGCCGATGCTCGAAGCGCGGTCCCAGGTGCCGTTGGCGCGCAGCGAGCCCATGAGCATCATGGCCACGGCGAACAGCGGGACGGCGAGGAAGACCATCTGCCAGACGTCCGCGAGCATCCCGATCAGCGCGAACGCGGCGATCCCGGCGAACACGTGGATGAGGGTCCCGGCGCGCTTGTACTCGGGGACGGGGGCACCGGCGCGGTCGAGGGCGGCGAGATCAGACATGGTCGGGCCTTTCGGTGGTGGCGGTCGGCGCGGAACCGGCGGTCGACGCGGAGCCGGCGGTCGGCGCGGTGCCGGTGAGCAGCGAGTCGGTGCGGGCGCCGGGGCCGCCGTAGAGGAATCCCAGGGTCGCGTCGGGGTGACGGTTGGAGGTGACGAGCGAGATCCCGTAGAAGAGCACGATCGACACGAGCAGCGAGATTCCGCCGACCTGCATGTACTCGGGCACGGTGATGACCTCACGGGCGGCCAGCGAGCTGATCACCAGGTTGCCGAGGATCGCGAAGATGACCGTGATGGTCGCGGCCGTCGAGGTGGCGCTCTCCCAGTAGATCGACATGACCACCGGGCCGAGGATCGCCGCCGCGAACGCCGCCCAGCCCAGCGCGCCGAGCAGGAACACCACCTGCGACAGGAACAGGGTCAGCAGCACCGAGAGCACCACGAGCGTCAGCGAGGCGACGCGGCTCCACAGCACCTCGCGGACCACGCGGACCCCGAATGCGGAGGGCAGGTCACGCATCATCGACGAGGCGCCGATGGTGATGAAGCTCGAGGCCGAGGACATGATCGCCGCGAGTAGACCGGTCAGGGCGACGCCGCCGACGACCGGGTGCGTGACGGAGTCGAGGAACCAGATGGCGGTGTCGTCGATGTTCTCGAGTTCGGGGGCGTCTCCGGTGATCGTCATGGAGCGGGTGGCCAAACCGATACCCACCGAGAACAAGGTGGTCACGCCGTAGGCGATCCCGGCGACGGCGGCACCCCACTTGAGCTGGGTCATGTCCCGCAGCATGAGGAACTTGGTGAGCAGCTGCGGCTGGCCGACGGCGCCGACGAAGATGAGCAGACCGAACGCGAAGATGTACGTCGGCGACTTCACGCCGTCGATCGACAGCAGTTCGGCGCTGGTCGCGGAGATCGTGTCGAGCATCGGCACCCAGCCACCGGCCACCTGGACGGCGAAGAAGAACAGCCCCACGGACATGACCACCATGAGCACGCCCTGGACGAGGTCGGTCCACACGGCGGCGAGCATGCCGCCGGCCATGGTGTACGCGGCCACGACGAGCGAGCCGATCCACGCACTGGTCGCCACGGAGGTGCCCAACAGCAGCGAGATGATCACGCCGATCGAGGTGACCTGCGCGGTCATGTAGGCGACGGCGGCCACGAACACCGCGACCGACATCGTGGCGTGCGAGGTGCGGTCCTGGAAGCGGATCCGGATGAGGTCCGGCACCGAGTAGACGCTGTGCTTCTTGCCGATCCAGTTGAGCCGGCTGCCCAGGAGGAACCAGGCGGCGGCAAACCCGAACGGGGCGAAGAGGCCGACGGCGATGAGCGCCTGGAGGCCCCAGGAGTACGTCTGCCCGGTGCCGCCAACCATGCCCCAGCCCGACTGGATGGAGGAGAAGCTGGCGATGGCCATGACGAAGAAGCCGAGCGACTGGCCGGCGACGAGGAATTCCTTGGCCGATTTCATCTTGGTGTTGGCCCACGCGCCGATGGCGAACATCAGCACGAAGTAGGCGAGCACCACGCCTATGACGACGGGATTGTTCACGACTTGTCCTTTGTCTGGTCGGCGGAGAACGAGGCGCGCAGCTGCGCCCGGCGGATCTTGCCGGTGTTGGTGGTGGGCAGTTCGTCCAGGAAGACGACCTCCCGCGGGTATTGGTAGAAGGCCAGCCGCTCCTTGACGAACGCCTGGATCTCGCGCGCGAGCTCCTCGCCCGCGTCGGCGTCGGCGGCCGGGACGATGTACGCGACGATCGCCTCTCCGCGCAGCTCGTCCGGCACGCCGATCACGGCGACCATTTCGACGGCCGGGTGGCGCAGGATCTGGTCCTCGATCTCGCCGGGGCCCACTCGGTAACCGGCCGACGAGATCAGGTCGTCGTTGCGGCCGGAGAACCAGAAGTTCCCGTCGTCGTCGACCTTCGCCAGATCACCGGTGTGCAGCACGCCGCCGGCGGTCTTCCCGTCGGTCTTCTCGGGCGAGTTCCAGTAGCGCAGGAAGGCGTTCGGGCTGGGCAGTCGCACGCAGATCTCGCCCACCTCCCCCGCGGCGACCGGCTGGCCGAGCTCGTCGAGCAGCCCGAGGTCGAACCCCGGCGTCGGGCGGCCCATGGAGCCGGGCGGGGTGTCGAACTCGACGTGGCACGTGCCCACGATGAGGTTGCACTCGGTCTGGCCGTAGATCTCGTTGACCTGCACGCGCAGCGCCTCGCGGGCCCATTCGGCGACGGCCTCGCCGAGCGCCTCGCCGCCGGAGAACGCCGCGCGCAGGCCGGTGCGCGAGTAGTCGACGTCGGAGGCGCGCATCATCTTGAGGATCGTCGGCGGCAGGAACGAGCACGTCACGCCGTGACGCCGGAGGATGTGCTCGACGTTCTCCGGGGTCGGCCGCCGGTCGGAGGCCACCACGGGCACGCCGCTGTAGAGGCTCGGCAGCAGCACGTCGAGCAGCCCGCCAGCCCACGCCCAGTCGGCCGGCGTCCAGAACACGTCGGTGCTCTCCCCCGCCGCGGCACTGTCCCCTGCCGCGGCGCTCTCCCCCGCCGCACCGCCCGGGAACCCGTCGAGCGCGCGCACGACGCCGGGCATGTGCCCCAGCACCACGCGGTGACCGTGCAGCGCGCCCTTGGGCTGGCCGGTGGTACCGGAGGTGTAGATGAGCAGCGCGGGGTCGTCGGGGCCGGTGTCAGGGGTGACGACGGCGAGGTCCGCCTCCTCCGCCACCGCCAGCGGCAGCACGGTGAGCAATGTCGCCTCGTGCACGGCGTCACCGGTCACGAGCACGGTGTGCAGCTCGGGCAGCCCGGCGAGCTCGCCGGCGAGGCGGGCGTAGCAGTCGGCGTCGAACACGGCCGCGACCGCGCCGGAGTCGCCCATGCGGAACAGCGCGGCCTCGGGCCCGAACTTCACCGACAGCGGCACCGCGATCGCCCCCATGAGGTACGCGGCGACGTGCGCGACCGCGGTCTCCGCGGACTGGGCACACATCACGGCGATCCGGTCGCCCTCGCCGACGCCGCGCTCGCGCAGGAACGTGGTGAGCCGGCGGGCCCGCTCGCCGAGCTGCCCGAACGTGGTGACCTCCGGCGGGGCGTCGCCGCGGTCCACCACGATCGCGGGTGCCTCCGGCGGATGCGCGTCGGTGCACGCCGCGCCGATGTTGAACTGTTCCGGGATCTCCCAGCGGAAGTCCTCGGGCCGCAGCGGCGGGCTCCAGGGCCGCGGCTGATCTCCCGGCTGACCGGCCGCCTGGCTGCCCAACCCGCCGCCCGGCTGGCTGTGTGTGATCTCTCTCACCTGAGGGTGCATGCCTTGACCGTAGAAGTGGTCTGGTTCACATACAATGGAGATTCCCCCTAGCTTCGGAGCCTCACCATGTATGAATTCCTATCCCTCGACGTCACGGACGGCATCGCCCTCGTCACCCTGAACCGCCCGCCGGTCAACGCCCTGTCCCGCGCGATGCAGGAGGAACTCCGCGCGGTGTCGGCCGAGGTCTCGGGCCGCGACGACGTCGACGCCGTGGTGTTCACCGGCAGCGAGCGCGTCTTCGCCGCCGGCGCGGACATCAAGGAGATGCGCGACATGACCCACGCGCAGATGGTCACCGAGGCCCGCTCCCTGCAGTCGGCGTTCTCGGCCGTCGCCGCGATCCCCCAGCCCACCGTCGCCGCGATCACCGGCGCGGCCCTGGGCGGCGGCATGGAGCTCGCCCTGTGCTGCGACCGCCGGATCGCCGCGTCCAAGGCCAAGCTCGGCCAGCCCGAAATCCTCCTCGGCATCATCCCCGGCGCCGGCGGCACCCAGCGCCTGACCCGGCTCGTCGGCCCGGCCGTCGCCAAGGACATCTGCCTCACCGGTCGCACCCTCACCGCCGCCGAGGCCCTCGAGCTGCGGGCCGTCGAGGAGGTCGTCGAGGACGGCCGAACCACCGAACGCGCCCTCGAGTGGGCCCGCCAGTTCGTCGGCGGACCCCGCATCGCACTGCGGGCCGTCAAAGAGGCCGTCGACCGCGGCATCGAGGTGGACCTCGACTCCGGCCTGGCCATCGAGCGCGCCCTCTTCGCCGCCCTGTTCGCCACCGAGGACCGCGAGATCGGCATGCAGTCGTTCATCGACAACGGCCCCGGCAAGGCGCAGTTCACCGGCCGCTGAAATCCGCTCGAGCCATGGCGGTCGACCTGGCCCTCGGCCTGCGCGACGTCCTCGACGCCTCCGCCGAACTCGCCTCGGCGGAGGACGAGGACGCCGTCCTGCACATCGCCATCCGGCGGGCCCGCCAGATCGTGGGCACCGACCTGGCGTACGTCATGCTGCTCGACCCCGAGCGCGGCGACACCTACATGCGCATGGCCGAGGGCGCGACCAGCCCCCGCTTCGACACCATCCGCCTCGGCATGGGCCTCGGCCTCGGCGGGCAGGTCGCCGAGGCGATGGCCCCGCGTTGGACCCGCAACTACCTCGCCGACGAGCAGTACACCCACGTCATCGACCCGATCATCATCGACGAGGGCGTCAAAGCCATCCTCGGCGTCCCGGTACGCACCTTCGGCCGTCTCACCGGGATGCTGTTCACCTCCGACCGCACCGAACGCGACTTCACCCAGGACGAGATCACCCTCCTCGCCCTGCTCGCCGACCAGGTCTCGGCCGCCCTCACCGCCGCCGAACGCGCCACCCGACGACGCCGCGAACTCGACGCCACCCTCGACGCCCTCGACACCGCCCACGCCGAGACCGCCCGCCTCGCCGGCATCGTCGACCTCCACGAACGACTCACCCGGCTGGTCGTGGCCGGTGCCACCGTCCCCGAGATCGTCGACCTCGTGGTGGACATCGGTGGAGGCTCCGCCGCCGTGTTCGACCTCGCCCACCGGGAGATCGGCTGGGCGTGCCCGCCCGAGGGGACGCCGCTCGACCTGCTACGGCGGGTCGTCGACGACGTCGCCGCGGACACCGAGTGGACCGACGGACCCGTCACCCGGTCGGTGGACGGCCACCTCGTCGTCGTCACCCCGGTCGTCACCGGACCCGACCACCTCGGGTACGTCACCTTCGCCAGCCGCGGACCCGTCCCCGCGATCGGGCGGGCGCTCGGGCGCGTGGCCTCGGTGATCGCGCTGATCCTGCTGGGGCACCGCGCACGCGACGAGGCCGACAACCGCGTGCGCGGCGAACTCCTGGCCGAGGTGCTGGCGCCCGGCGAGCACGACCTCGACGCCATCGGCCGGCGCGCCGCCCTGCTCGGCGTGGACGTCGACACCGACCTCGTCGCGCTGGTCATCACCCCCGCCGAGGAGCGAATGCCACGCGCGCTGCAGGCCGAATGCCGCGCGCTCGCCCGCGCCGACAACGGCCTCGTCACCACCTACGGCGACCGCGCCGTCATGCTCCTGCCCGGATCCGACGCCGGGGCCACCGCCCGCGACGTGGCCGCCCGGCTCGCCGCGCACCAGGCGAC
>NZ_KV823683.1:0-711 GCF_001815995.1 Dietzia sp. HMSC21D01
CTCCACCCCGGACATCGCGGCCACCCGCGCCGCCTCGCGGGCGGCGTCGACCATCCTGATCTGCGTCAACGCGGCGCCGGCACCGGCGGCGGCGAGCGCGACCACCACCACGAGGGAGGCGATCCCGAGGGCGGCCTCGACGGTCACCGACCCGTCGTCGCGGGCCGCCGCCGCGCGGAGCCGTCGCGGCACCGTCACACCGAGGTGTTGAGAGCCTGCTCGATGATGCCGCCGAGCGCGTCCGGGATCGAGTCGCCGCTGACGACCGTGTACAGCACGGCCCCGAACGCCGCCGCGGCGATGGTCCCGACGGCATATTCGACGGTGGACATCCCCGCGTCCGCGCTGGTCGTCGCGTGGAATCGGCGATGCAGGGCGGAACGGGCGCGCGCCACCGCCGCCGTCGGGGTGGCGAGAGTCCGGGTGGCGAGGGTGGCGGTCTGATGGGTGTGGTGAGTGGACATGCGGTTTCTCCTTCTTCACTGACCGGGGCGGCGTCTCCGCCCCGGAATCCGAGTGGCCGGCGGCGCTGCTCACGGCATGACCCCCGGCAGCATCCCGTCGGCCAGACCCACCACGACGGGGAGCACGCCAAGGCAGACGAACGCGGGCAGGAAGCACAGGCCGAGGGGCCCGGCCACGAGGACGGAGGCGCGCTCGGCGCGGGCGGTCGCGGCGGCGTCGGCCTCGGAGCGCATCCGTGCGGCGGCG
>NZ_KV823684.1:0-2714 GCF_001815995.1 Dietzia sp. HMSC21D01
CGCGGCCTCACGGGGGCGCGGCCTCACGGGCGGCGCTCGCCGTCCTCCATCACCATCCGCTCGCGGGTGTCGCCGTGCACCGCGGTCCCCTCCGCGATCGGCTCGTGGAGGGCGCCCGAGGTGTCCGGGGCGGGCGTGCCCTTGCCGATCTCCGACTCCGAGAGCTTGCCGGAGAACCGCTCGGTGAGCTCCTTGAACAGCCGGTGCGAGGCATGGGAGCCGCGCGCCTTGGGGCCGACCGGCTGCTCCTGCTGCGGGTCGACGCACGCGTCGACGATCGCGTCGACGACGATGTCCGGGTCGTCCATCGCCGCCAGCCTCGGCGCGTGGCCGGTGTAGTTGCCCACGTGGTCCCACCAGGGCGTGTCGGCCGCCCACGGCAGGATGGTGCCGACCTTGATCGTCTCGTGCAGTCCGGCGAGCCGCAGCTCCTCGTTGAGCGAGCGGCCCAGGCTCGTGATGCCGGCCTTCACCGAGGCGTAGCTGGCCTGGTACGCGAGCGGCACCTCGCCGGCGACCGAGCTGACATTGACCAACACGCCCTCGCCGCGATCGACGAACCGGCGCAGCGCCACGTGGGCGCCGGTCATCATCCCCTTGAGGTCCACGTCGACGAGCCGCGCGTGGTCGGCGAGCGGGATCTCCCAGAACAGGCCCATGACGCCGACCGCGGCGTTGTTGACCCAGACGTCGATGTGCCCGAACCGGTCCTCGGCGGCCGTCGCGAGCCGCTCGACCGCGTCGGCGTCGCTGACGTCGGTGGGCACCGCCAGCGCGGTGCCGCCGGAGTCGGTGATCTGCGCGACCACCTCGTCGAGGACGTCCGGGCGTCGGGCGGCGACGACGACGTGGGCGCCCAGCTCACCCAGCTTCAGCGCCGTGCCGCGGCCGAATCCGCTCGAGGCGCCCGTCACCACGACCGTCCGTCCTGCCAGGTCTTCCCGCTTGCTCATTCCTGCCTCCTGAGGGTCGGCGACGTCGGGATCCGTTCTCGCGGTTCATGGTCCACCGCGTGCGCTGGCCGTGCATCCGGTCAGTGGCCCGGGCAGCGGATGCGGCGGCTCGCGGGGCCCGCGATACTGGGCGGCGTGGATCTCGTGCTCGACGCCGTGCGGCGGTGGCGCCGCGACGGGACGCCGTGTGCCCTTGCCCGGGTCGTCCACACCGGGGGCTCGGCGCCCCTGCCGGCGGGTGCCGCGATGGCGGTCGCCGCCACCGGTGACGTCGTCGGCGGGGTCTCGGGCGGCTGCGTGGACGGGACCGTGTTCGAGCTGTGCCGGCAGGTCCTCGACGACGGTCGCCCCGCCCTGGCGCGGTTCGACGGGTCCGACGGCTCCCCGCTCTCCGAGGGGCCGACGTGCGGCGGGACGTCAGAGGTCTTCGTCCAGCCCGTCGACGCCGCGGGCCATACGCTGCTGGGCCGTCTCGACGAGATGCTGCGTGGCCGAGAACCCGTCGTCCTGGCGACCGCGCTGACGGGCGACCGCGCCGGCACGCACCTGCTCGTCGGAGCCGACGGCGCCGAGGGCTCCCTCGGCGACGACGACCTCGACCGGCGCATCGCCCGCCTCGCGGCCGGACACCTCGGCCGGGCCGGCGCGATCACGATCGACCTCGACGGCCGCGCCAGCCCCGACGAGGACGGCCACCACGACGGCCCCGACAGGGAAGGCGACCCGGTGGCCCGCGTCCTGCTGCACTCCTTCGCCTCCCCCACCCTGCTGGTCTTCGGCGCCAGCGCGTTCGGCGAGGCACTGAGCCGCGTCGGCGCGATGCTCGGCTATCGGGTGGTGGTCTGCGACGCCCGACCCGCGTTGAGCCGGCCGGAACGGTTCCCCGACGCCCACGAGGTCGTCATCCGGTGGCCGCACGACCACCTGGCCTCGGTGCCCGTCGACGAGACCACGGCCATCTGCGTGCTCACGCACGACCACAAGTTCGACATCCCGCTCCTGAGCGCCGCTCTGCGCGGCCGCGCGGGATTCGTCGGGGCGATGGGCAGCCGACGCGTCCACGCCGAGCGCCTGGAGTTGTTGCGGGCCGAGGGCCTCACCGCGAGCGAGCTGGCACGACTACGCTCCCCCATCGGCCTGGACCTCGGTGCGCGCACTGCCGAGGAGACGGCGTTGTCGATCGCCGCCGAACTCGTCGCGCACCGGCGCGGCGGCTCCGGCGCCCCGCTGTCCGGGCTCGACGTGGCGATACACCGGTGACCGGGCTCGTCCTCGCGGCCGGGGCCGGCCGGCGCTTCGGCCGCCCCAAGGCCCTGATCGAGCTCGACGGCACGCGGCTCGTCGACCGCGCCGTGGCCCTGCTCGGCGAAGGCGGGTGCGATCGCGTCGTCGTGGTCAGCGGTGCGGTCGAACTCGCCGTGCCGGGCGCCGAGGTGGTGCCCAATCCGCTGTGGGAGACGGGGATGGGGTCGTCGCTCCGCGCCGGGCTCACGGCGATCGGCGGGGAGGACGTCGTGGTGGTGCCCGTGGACATGCCCTGGCTCGGTGCGGAGGCGGTCCGCCGCGTCGCCGCCGCCGGGTCCTCGCTGGCGGTCGCGACCTACGGCGGGATCCGAGCCCACCCGGTCCTCCTGGGCGCCGACCACCACGCGGGCGTCATCGACTCGGCGTCCGGCGACGCCGGGGCCCGTCACTACCTCCGGGCGCACTCCCACCTGGTCACGGAGGTCCCCTGCGACGGCACGGGGTCGCCGCGCGACG
>NZ_KV823685.1:0-3424 GCF_001815995.1 Dietzia sp. HMSC21D01
GACGGTCCGCGCCCAGGCCGAGCCCGGCCCATCGTCGTCGCCGGGGTGGACCACCATGTCCACCGTGAGCGCGGGCACGGCCTCGCCGTCGAGGTCGACGGTGTCAGCGCGGCGCACGGTGTAGGTGCGCATCCAGCCCCGCTCCCCCTCGGGCAGCGCGAGCCAGTCCCGGATGCCGTCGGCGTCCGGGATGACGCCGCCCCCGCCGGGCGGCGGCACGATGAGCTTGACGTAGCAGTCGCGCACCGTGCCGGGGTCAACGACCTCGGCGGACCACCGGCGCAGGTCGGGACCCGCCACCACGAGGCGGACGAACGAGTCCCCGAGATCGCGGGCCTCGATGACCCGGGTATGCGAGACGACGATCGGTGTCTCTACGGCGATGGCGGTCATGTGGTCCCCTTCCGTCGTCCCCGCGGCAGCACCACGGGATGGCCGGTGGCCGGGTCGGTGATGATGTCGGCGTCCAGGTCGAACACGCGACGCAGTGTCTCCTTGGTGATCACCCGGTCCGGCGGGCCCGCGGCGACGACGCCGCCCTCGGCCACGGCCACCAGGTGATCGGCCACCCGCGCGGCCAGGCTGAGTTCGTGCAGCACCGCCACGACCGTGCGCCGACCGGTGCCCTCTCCCCCGCTTCCGGCGTGGCCGGCGGGCAACGGTAGGTCGCGGACCAGGTCCAGGATGTCGAGCTGATGCGCGAGGTCGAGGAACGAGCACGGCTCGTCGAGCAGCAGCGTGGGCGTGGCCTGCGCCAGCACGAGCGCGACCCACACGCGTTGCCGTTGACCGCCGGACAGTTCGTCGACCCGCCGGTGGGCGAAACCGGCGGTGTCGGTCAGGGTCAGCGCCTCGGCGACGGCCGTATCGTCGTCGTCGCCCCCACCCCACCAGCGACGGTGCGGGTGCCGCCCCCGGGCGACCAGCTCGGCGACGGTGAGTCCCTCGGGCACGAGGGGCGACTGCGGCAGGAACGCGACCGTGCGCGCGTGCTCGCGCGCCTTCACCGACGCGACGTCGCGCCCGCCCGTCTCGATCGTGCCCGACAGCGGTCGTAGCTGACGGCCCAGGGCGCGCAGGATCGTGGACTTCCCGCAGCCGTTGGCGCCGATGAACACGGTCGTCCGGCCCGCGGGGATGTCGAGGTCGAGGTCGCGGATCACCGGCTCGGCGCCGTAGCCCAGCGCGAGGCCGCGCAGCCGGAAGGCCGGATCGGGCTCGGGCTCCGGTTCCACGGGGAGGGCGCGTAGTACGGGCGCGACGGGCGAATGGATGCTCATCAGGCCACCTTTCTCGAACGCAGGAGGATCCACAGCATGGCGGGCGCGCCGAGTGCGCCGGTCACCACGCCGGTGGGGAGGTCGACGGTGCCCAGGGCCTCGGAGGCCACGATGTCGGCGGCCACCACGATGACGGCACCGGTCAGGGCGGCGGCGACGATGGACGGCCGGCCGCGACCGAGAGCGGCCGCGACGGGGGTGGAGAGCAGGGCGACGAAGGCCAGCGGGCCGGCCACCGCGGTGGCCGCGGCGGCCAGGAGGGTACCCACACCCAGGGCTGCGGCGCGGGTGGGCACGGGACGGGATCCCAGGCCGACGGCGAGCTCGGGCCCCAGCTCGGCGGGCCGAAGGGCGGTGTGCAGCCACACGCCGAGCGGCAGCAGCACGACCAGGGCGGCGGCGAGCCACGCGATGCGCTGGCCCGACGCCCCGGACAGCGAGCCCACGGTCCACACCGCTGCCTCCTGCGCGCCGGTCAGCGGCAGGCGGGCGATGAGCTGGGTGACGACGGCGACGCTCAGGGCCGCGACCGCGACGCCGCCGATGAGGAAGCGCTGCCCGACGATGCCCGTGTGTCGTCCGGCGGAGGCCCCGAGGACGATCGCGAGCGCGACGGCGGACCCCAGCAGCGCGGCGGGCACGATACCGACCCCCCGCAGTCCCCACAGGGCCATCCCGGCCACCGCGCCGGCGGAGGCGCCCTGGGAGATACCGAGGATGTCGGGGCTGGCCAGCGGGTTGCCCAGAACGCGTCGGAACAGCGCGCCGGATGCGCCGAACGCCAGACCGGCGAGCGCGCCGAGGACCGCGCGAGGAAGCTTGTCCTCCATGACGACGAACGTCGCGCCGGGGATCGTCGCGCCGCCGAGGATGGCGACGAAATCGGGGATGGTCACCGTGTAGCGGCCGAGGAGGACGCGCACCGCCATGACCGCCACGAGGAGCGCGGCGAGTCCGACGACGACTCCGAGGGTGTGCCGCCGGCGGTGGGCCGAGAGCCGACGGACCACCACTTCGGTCTCGGCGAGCTCGGCGGGGCGGTCGAGGACGGCGGAACTCACGAGGTGCTCACCCCCCGGTTGGCGCGCAGGAGGGCGATGAGGAAGGGCACGCCGATCGCCACGGTCATCACGCCCACGGCGATCTCCCCGGGCGGGGCGATGACGCGGCCGATCGTGTCGGCGAACAGAAGCACGGCCGGCCCGACGAGCACGGGCAGTCCCAGGACCACGCGGTTGCCCACCCCGACCAATCGGCGCAGGAGGTGCGGCACGAGTAGACCGAGGAACGCGATGGGGCCGGCGAGCGCGGTGGCGACCCCGGACAGGATGACGACCCCGCCCAGGACGACGGCGCGACCGGCGACCGGGCCGACGCCGAGCCCGCGGGCCATATCGTCCCCCAACGCGAGCGCGTCGAGGGCGGCGGCACCGGCGAGGACCAGGACTAGCCCGAGAAGCAGGAAGGGGACGGCCGCGCCGATCTCCGGGGCGCCCGAGCGGGCCACGGAGCCCAGGCCCCAGAAGCGGAAGCGGTCGAGCACGCCGGGCAGCGCGATGACCAGTGACGACGTGACCGCTGTGCAGCCGGCGGTGACGGCGGCACCGGCGAGAACGAGCCCGGTCCCGGAGTCGGCGCCGAGTCGGCCCGCGCCCACGACGACCATCCCGGCCACCAGCGCGCCGATGACCGAGAACAGGGCGACGACGGACGGGCCGGCGGCCGGGGCGAAGGCCAGTCCCAGCACCACGCCGAGCGCGGCCCCGGCGGTGAGGCCGAGCAGCCCCGGGTCACCGAGGGGATTGCGGGTGGCGCCCTGCAGTCCGGCGCCCGCCACGGCCAGGGCGGCGCCCACGAGGACCGCGGTGATGGTCCGGGGCACGCGGGCGGCCACGACGACCTCGTCCATGACCGCACCCGAACCGGGTGCGACGGCGGCGGCGAGGTCGCCGGACAGCAGCTGGCCGGGCAACGTACCCAGCACCGACCACACGACGGCCGGGTCGACCGAACGGGCGCCGACGAACAGCGACGCCGCGATCCCCACGACGAGCAACACCAGGGACGTCAGCGTGCCGATCACGACACGGCGGCGTCCGGGTGCGGCCGACACGACCGGCCCGCCCGCCGCGGGGGCGGGCGCG
>NZ_KV823686.1:0-615 GCF_001815995.1 Dietzia sp. HMSC21D01
TTTCGATGCTGCCGGTGCGCATCGGCAGCATCGGCGCGGTCCTATCCAGCGCCTGGATCTGACTCTTCTCGTCAACACACAACACGATCGCGTTGTCCGGTGGCGCCAAGTACAACCCCACCACGTCGGTGACCTTCGCGACCAGTTCGGGATCGGTGGAGAACTTGAACGTTCCGGCCCGCCAAGGCTGCACGCCGAACTTGCGCCACGCCCTGGCCACGGTGGCGTTACCGATCTTCAGATGATCCGCCAGCAGGCGTGAGGACCAGTGCGTCACCCCGTACTTCTTCGGCGGAGGAGTCAACGTCGTGGTGATGATCTTCTGGTCATCTATCCGCTTCGGCCGGCCAGAGCGCGGTTCGTCGAACAGGCCCGCGATCCCATCCGCCTCATACCTGCCTCGCCACTTCCACACCGTCGTCGGCGTCGTTCGCTCCCGGTCAGCGATCCGAGAGTTCGCCTGACCTTCCGCCGCGAGCAGGATGATCCGCGCCCGCATCGCCAACCCCGATTGGATCGACGTTGACCGCGTCCACGACTCCAACTCCTCGCGGTCACCATCACGAAGAATCAAAGCCGGAGCCGGGTTATTGGGCATGACCCATTCTCCCAAAC
>NZ_KV823687.1:0-519 GCF_001815995.1 Dietzia sp. HMSC21D01
GGGCTGATGCGGTACTTCAGCGCCGCCTCGGGGGTGTCCTCGGTGCCCGGTTGCGGGTCCAGCAGTTCGAACCGGATCGTGGCGTCGCCGCCGGAGAGCAGTTCCTCGCACAGCCAGTCGAAGCTGGCGTAGGCGCCGGTGACGAACTCCACGCGGTTGGGCAGGCCCTGGGCGATGCTGTCGATCACGGAGATCCGGATCGGCTGGTCGGTGCCCCACGAGACCCCCAACGGCGCACGACCGGCCGCCCCGTCGGCAGGGGCCGAGGCGCCTGCGGTGGCCGGGTCTGCCGCGCCGGCGTCGGCGCTGCCGGCGGTGTCGGTGGGGTGGTCGGGCAGGGGGTCGGCGATGTCGGTGGTGTTCGGATCGCCGAGGGCGACCAGGGCGTCGGCGCGCAGTTGGTTACGGGTACGGGGATGGCCGGTGTCGGCGGCGGCGCGGGCGGCGGCGTCGATGCGGCGGCGTAGTTTCTCGGCATCGCCGGAGGGTAGGTGGGCCCACATGCTGGTCATGCCGTCG
>NZ_KV823688.1:0-1362 GCF_001815995.1 Dietzia sp. HMSC21D01
GGGCGGCGCACCGGCACACCGTGGGCGCGGGCGGTGCTCGCGGGGGGCCGGGCGCGCCGATCGGTGCCTCCGACCTGCTGGCCGCGATACCGGGGGCGATCTCGGCGCTGCGGGGGAGGGAATCGGTGCCCGCCGGCGCTCTTTGGCAGAATTGACAGAATGGGTCCAGTTGTCCCCCCGGCACCGTGCCGCGCCGAGATCGATCTGGACGCGATCGAGCACAACAGTCGCGTCCTCGTCCGGTCTGCCCGCGGGGCGCGGGTCATGGCCGTGGTCAAGGCCGACGCCTACGGGCACGGCGCCGTCCCCGTCTCCCTGGCCGCGCTCCGCGGGGGTGCGCACGCGCTGGGGGTGACCACCATCGCCGAGGCCCTGCAGCTGCGATCGGCGGGCATCGACGCGGAGATCCTCGCGTGGCTCTACTCCGCCTCGGACGACGTTCGCGCGGCGGTCGAGGCGGATGTCGACCTCGCGATTCCCAGCCCGGTCCATCTGGACACCGTCCTGGAGGCGGCGCGCCGCACGGGCCGTCGTGCCCGCGTCACCCCCAAGATCGACACCGGCCTCGCGCGGTCCGGCATCTCCCTCGAGGAGTGGCCGGCCGTGCTCGAGCGGCTCGTCACGGCCGCCGCCGGCGGGCAGGTCGAGGTCACGGGGCTGATGGCCCACTTCGCCCATGCGGACGACCCGGGTAACCCGGTCATCGACCTGCAGGTGGCCCGGCTCCACGAGTGCGTGGCGCAGGCGCGTGCGCGGGGTCTGGAGTGCCCGGTCAACCACCACGCCAACTCGGCGGCCGCGCTCACGCGGCCGGAGGACGGTTTCGAGATGGTGCGGCCGGGGATCGCGCTCTACGGTCTGAATCCGGTCGAGGGCCTGGACGTGGATCTGGTGCCGGCGATGACGTTCTCGGCCGAGGTGCTCATGGTCAAGCGGCTGGCCGCAGGGCAGGGTGTGAGTTACGGGCACACGTGGCACGCCCCCCACGACACCACCGTCGCCCTCATCGCGGCGGGTTACGCCGACGGCGTGTGGCGGCTGCTCTCGGGCCGGCTCGACGTCTCGATCGGCGGGCGGCGCTATCCGAACGTCGGCCGCGTGTGTATGGATCAGTTCGTCGTCGACCTCGGACCCGATCCCGACCAGGCGGTGCGGGTGGGGGACACGGCCGTGTTGTTCGGCACGGGCGCCGACGGCGGGCCCACCGCCGCCGAGTGGGCCGAGACCCTGGACACCATCCACTACGAGGTGGTCACCGCCGTGCGCGGCCGGGCCGCGCGCCACCACGTGATGCACGGCAGTCACCCCGTGCCGTCCGCGCTGGGGACCCACGCCGTCGCGCGGAGCGACGACGCCGCGCCG
>NZ_KV823689.1:0-1376 GCF_001815995.1 Dietzia sp. HMSC21D01
AACGACGGAGTCGTCCCCGGCCGCCGCGCCCGCCCCGGCGCCGGCGCCGCCCGCCATCCCGGGCCTGCCGGTCATCGAGTTGCCCTGTATCCCGCCGTTCTGCGTGCCGCCGCCCCCGGCCTGAATCGTCACGGGGTGCCGCGACCCCTAGACTCGGGGCATCATGAGTGCACCCAGCGAAGAATCGATCCGCGCCGCACTGGCCAAGGTCGACGATCCGGAGATCCGCAAGCCGCTCACCGAGCTCGGCATGGTCAAGGGCGTCGAGGTGGACCCCGCGACCGGCCGCGTCGATGTCGGCATCTACCTGACCGTCGCCTCGTGTCCGATGCAGGACACGATCAGCGACCGCGTCCGCTCGGCGGTGTCCGACGTCCCGGGCGTCGGCGAGGTCGCCGTCGAGCTCGACGTCATGAGCGACGAGCAGCGCACCGAACTGCGCAAGCACCTCCGTGGTGACGCGGCGGAACCCGTCATCCCGTTCGCCCAACCCGGCAACCTCACCCGGGTCTACGCGGTCGCCTCGGGCAAGGGCGGCGTGGGCAAGTCCACCGCGACGGTCAATCTTGCGACGGCGCTGGCGTCCCGCGGCCTGTCCGTGGGCGTGCTCGACGCGGATATCTACGGGCACTCGATCCCGCGGATGCTCGGCACCGACGCCCGGCCGACCCAGGTCGAGCAGATGATCCTCCCGCCCGTGGCGCACGACGTGAAGGTCATCTCGATCGCGCAGTTCACGAAGGGCAACACCCCGGTCGTCTGGCGTGGTCCGATGCTCCACCGGGCCCTGCAGCAGTTCCTCGCCGACGTGTACTGGGGCGACCTCGACGTCCTGCTGATGGACCTGCCCCCGGGCACCGGCGACGTGGCCATCTCGATCGCCCAGCTCATCCCGTCGGCGGAGATCCTCGTGGTCACCACTCCGCAGCAGGCGGCCGCCGAGGTCGCCGAGCGCGCGGGGTCGATCGCGCTGCAGACCCGTCAGCGGATCGCCGGTGTCATCGAGAACATGTCGTGGCTGGAGCTGCCCGACGGCACCCGCATGGACGTGTTCGGTACCGGCGGCGGCGCGGAGGTCGCGGCCAACCTGTCCCGCTCGGTCGGCGCACCCGTCAAGCTCCTCGGTCAGGTGCCGCTCGAGCAGGCCGTGCGCGAGCACGGGGACGAGGGCACGCCGATCGTCCTGGCCGAGCCCGAGTCACCGTCGGGGCGCGCGTACCGCGAGATCGCTGACGGCCTGGCCGTGCGACCCCGGGGCCTGGCGGGGATGAACCTGGGGATCGACACCACACGTCACCTCTGACGGACCGGCATCTCGGATGGCCGGCGGGGCGTCACGCCCCGCCGCCCCCGGGCGGGGTCGCCTACAGCCCCCG
>NZ_KV823690.1:0-3395 GCF_001815995.1 Dietzia sp. HMSC21D01
CCGGGGCCCTGTCGTCGCTCCGGGGCGGTCAGCGGGGCGAGTCGCCGGTGACCAGCGGGAGGCCGGGATCGCCGGCCCACGCGGTCATCGACCCGTCGTACACCGCCACGTCCTCGCGGCCGGCCAGCGCCAGCGCGTGGGCGACCCCGGTGGCCGCGATCCCGCCACCGCAGTAGGTGACGACCGTGCGGTCCTCGTCGAGCAGCCCGGCCGCCTCGAACTCGGCGCGCAGTTCCTCGAGCGGACGCAGCGTGCCGGTCTCGGGGTCCCGGAGGCGGGCCACCGGCAGGTTGATGCTGCCGGGGATGTGGCCGGGACGCCCGTACGAGGCGACGGCGCCGCGGTACGTGGCCTCGTCGAGGACGTTGACGAGGATCGTGTTCTCGTCGTCGAGGGCCGCGGTCACGTCCTCGGTGGACCGGATCAGTTCCGGCCGACGGACGCCCGTGAAGGTGCGCGGCGTCGGCACCGCGATCTCGTCGGTGACCTCGTAGCCCGCGGCCTTCCACGCCGGTAGGCCGCCGTCGAGGACCGCGACGTCGTCGAATCCCTCGAAGCGCAGGTGCCACCAGAACCGGGTGGCCCAGAACCCCTCGTGCTGGTCGTAGACCACCACGGTCGCGCCGTCCCCGATGCCGAGCCCGCTCGCGGCGGCCGCGAAGCGCTCGTGATCCGGCGCGGTGGCGGGCAGGGGGCTGGACGGGTCCGCGAAGTCGCCGAGCAGGTCGGCGAACAGGGCACCGGGGATGTGCTCGGGCCGGTACGTCTCGAGGCCCGAGACCGGGCGTGGGGTGCCGTCCGCGTCGGCGGTCAGGTGGGTCGTGGCGTCGACGACGACGAGGTCGGCCTCACCCAGGTGGTCGTGCAGCCACTCGGGGCTCACGGTGAGCGGAGTCGTCATGTCTCGTCCTTTCGATGGGGTACGCCCCCCGAGAATAGACAGATCTGTTCAGCTGACGCGCTGGAGCCGGACGTTGGCGAACTCGGTCAGGCCCCATCGTCCCAGTTCGCGGCCGTATCCGGAGCGCTTGACGCCGCCGAACGGTAGCCCCGGGAGGGTGGTGCCGTGTTCGTTGACGTAGGCCATGCCCACCTCGAGCCGCTCCGCCACCTCGGAGGCGCGCTCGGTGTCGGTGCCCCACACGGATCCGGAGAGCCCGAAGGGCGTGTCGTTGGCGATCCGCACCGCCTCGTCGATCGAGTCGTAGGTGTACACCATCGCGACGGGGCCGAAGATCTCCTCGCGGTAGGCGTCCATCTCCTCGGTGATGCCGGTGAGGATGGTGGGCTGCATGAACGCGCCGGGCCGGTCGATCGCCGCGCCGCCCGTGACGAGCGTCGCGCCCTGCCGGACGGCCGTCTCGACCTGCTCGACGACGTCGTCGCGGGCGTCCTCCGACGACAGGGGCCCGAGCTCGGTGCCCTCGTCGGCGGCGGGCCCGACGGTCAGCTCCTCGTAGAGGTTCTTCAGCCGGCCGAGGAAGTCCTCCTCGAGCTGCGTCGGGACGAAGATCCGCTTGGGCGAGTTGCACGCCTGCCCGCAGTTCGACAGCCGCGCCCGACCCACGGTCTCGGTGAGCTCGTCGAGATCGTCGGCGTCGAGGATGATGAGCGGGTCGGACCCGCCGAGCTCCAGCACGCTGGGCTTGAGGTTCTCCGCGGCCACCGTGGCCACCGCGGCGCCGGCTCCCTCGCTCCCGGTGAGGGAGACGCCCTTGATCCGCGGGTCGGCGATCATCTCGGCGACCGTGTCGCTGGAGGCGTAGACGTTGACGAAGACGTCCTCGGGTAGGCCCGCCGCGCGCTGCACCTTCTCGATGGCCGCGGACGAGCGGGCACAGATGCTCGCGTGCTTGAGCACGACGGTGTTGCCGAGCAGCAGGTTGGGCGCGGCGAACCGAGCGACCTGGTAGTAGGGGTAGTTCCACGGCATGATCCCCACCAGCGGCCCGACGGGCTCGTAGGTGACCCGGTTGAGACGCGCCTCGGGCACGTCCAGCGACTCGGGCTCCAGGAGGGCGGGACCGTGCTCGCCGTACCAGCGGTAGATCGACGCCGCGAGCTCCACCTCGCCCTGCGCCTGGTCGGGCAGCTTGCCCATCTCGGTGGTGATCGCCTTACCGAGTTCCTCGCGGTGCTCGTCGAAGGCGTCGGCGATCGCCACCAGGATGCGGGCCCGCTCGGCCACGTCGGTGGCGCGCCAGGTGGCGAATCCCCCGGTGACGGTGTCCAGGACGCCGTCGACGTCGCGGATCTGCTCGTACTCGCGGTCGGTCCGACCGGTGGACGGGTCGTGCGTGACGTACATGCGGTCCTCCCTCTTCTCGCGGCGGCCGGTGGTGGTACCCGGTCGTGTCCCGCGACGGTAGGCGGGGGGTGGGACCGTTGCATCCGGTCGGTGCGCCCCGACCCCGCCGCCGCGGTGGTGCGGGGCGGGGTCGCGGGAGGTCGGACGTGGGTGTCGGGGCCGGTGGATCAGCTCCAGCCCTGAGCGGCACGACGATCCGCGTCGGCCATGCCCTCGTTGCCCTGGGCGGCGGCGCGGGAGATCTCGGCGAGCATCGCCTGCAGCGCTGCCGCGGCCTGGTCCCAGTCGTTCTGGTGCGCCTGGTAGGCGACCGCGGCGTCGCCCTCCCACTCGGCGACCAGCGGGGCGAGGTAGGCCTTGAGGTCGTCGAGGGTGGTGCGCAGGCTGGTGGACGCCTGCGCGACCTGGCCGACGAGGGCCTCGATCGGGCCGTGGTTGTAGGTGATCTGTCCAGAGGTCATGACGGTCCCTTCCGGTGGTGGTGGTGTCGGCGATCAGAGGTTGAGCGGGCCGGTGCCGCCGGCCCGGGTGATGAGGGCGGCCGAGTCCTGGTCCGCGGCGTCGAACGACGAGCTGTTGGTCCGCATCGTCTCCGAGATCCCGGCGAGGGCGTTGTTGAGCTTGGCGCTCTGCTGCTGCCACTCGGTCATGATCTGGGTGAAGCGTGCCTGCGCGGCGCCGCGCCACACCGAGCCGCCGAGCTGGGACACCGAGTCCCGCACGGTGCCGAGCAGCCGGTCGATCTCGAGGTTCACGTCGTCGACCCTCCTGGCCGCCGTGTCCATGGTCCCGATGTGGGTGTTGAACCCGGTCATCTCGTCCTCCCCTGTGGTCGCTGCGGACTCCCCTTCTGGGTCCGTCACAGTGTTCGACGCGGCCGGGAGGTCGTTCGGTTCCACGGGATCGGGAAAATCTCCGTCGGGCTCGTCAGGAGGTGGCGTAGAGCCGGGCCGCCGCCTCGACCGGCGCGACCTCGGGTACGACGAACGACAGCAGGCGGGCCCGGTCGCACGCGTCCACGACCCGCTCGGCGACCCGTCCGCGCACGAGGACCTCCGCGGACCCGGTGGCCGCCTCGCGCCGCCGG
>NZ_KV823691.1:0-3110 GCF_001815995.1 Dietzia sp. HMSC21D01
CCCGCACCCGCTTCGTCCTGGTCGGTCGGCCGGCCCCGCCGCCGCCGCGCACGGGCAGCGACCGCACCAGCGTCGTGTTCGGCCTGCCGCACCAGCCCAACGCGCTCGTCCAGGCGCTCACCGAGCTGTCGATCCGCGACATCGACCTCACCCGCATCGGCTCCCGGCCCACCCGCGTCGAGCGGTTCACCTACCTGTTCCACGTGGACCTCGTCGGCCACATCGACGACCCCGCGGTGTCCGAGGCGCTCGTCGCGCTGCGCCACCGCACCTCTGACCTCCGATTCCTCGGGTCGTGGCCCGTCGCCGACGGTGGCGAGGCCGGCGCGCCGCCGCCCGACCGCGCCGAGGCGCTGCGCTGGATCGACGGCCTGCGCCGAGGGGAGGGCGCGGGGTGAGCGCCCGACTCCACCTCGTCCGCCACGGGCAGACCCCCTCCAACGTCGCCGGTGCCCTCGACACCGCGTTGCCCGGCGCCCCGCTCACCGACCTCGGACGGGACCAGGCGCGGCTGGTGGGTGAGGAGCTCGCCAGGTCCGGCATCCGGCCCCCGGTCATCCTGAGCTCGGAGGCCGCCCGCGCCCGCGAGACCGCCGGCCTCATCGCCGGGGAGATGGGTCTGTCCAGCCAGGCCGTGCCCGGTGTCCACGAGGTGCAGGCCGGGGACTACGAGATGGAGAGCGGGCCCGAGGCGCTGCTCGCCTACAACCGGGTGGTCCGCGACTGGCTCGAGAACGGTGAGCTGGACTCACGGCTCCCCGGCGGCGAGAGCGCCCACGACGTGCGCCGGCGCGCCATGCCGATCATCGCCGAGCTGCGCGAGTCCTACCTCGACAACGCCGTCGACGTGGTGCTCGTCGTCCACGGCACGCTGATGCGGATGATCGCCGTGTTCGCCGGGGCGGTGCCCTCGCAGTGGGCGCTGGACAACCGGATCCCCAACTGCGGCGTCATCGAGCTGGCCCCGGACGGCGGCGGCTGGGCGTGCGAGCGGTGGGGCGACCACCTGGGGCGGCCCGGGTACTGACGGCTGCGGAGTGGCTCCCGCGGCCGCGCGTCGGCTGCTCCGCTCAGCCCCAGCCGAGGGCGTGCAGGGTCTCCTCGCCGATCCCGAAGTGGTGGGCGATCTCGTGGATCACCGTCACCGCCACCTCGTGGACCAACTCCTCCTCGGTCGAGCAGAAGTCACACAGCGCGCCCCGGTAGATCGTGATGGTGTCGGGCAGGAACCCGGAGTAGGTGGTGTCCCGCTCGGTCAGCGCGACGCCCTCGTAGAGCCCCAGTAGCCCGGGCTCGTCCGGATTCCGGTCGGCGATGAGCACCACCACGTTGTCCATGGCCTCGAACAGCGCGTCCGGTACCGAGTCCAGCGCGTCGTCGACCAGCTCCTCGAACCGCGCCTCGTCGACGCGGATGCTCACGGCGCCCCGCCGGGCACCGGGACGGCGACCGTGCCCTGGCCGGTGTCGGTCGTGGCGCCGGTGTCGCCACCGGGCTGCTGGCCGGGCGGCGGGATCTCTGTGGTGGTGGGCGCGACCGGGGTGTTCCCGTCGATGAGCACACCCTGCCGCGCGGAGCCGCGCAGCACCGCGAACGGCCCGGGCTCGGCGGCCCTCATCAGTCCGCAGTTGACGGTGCGACTGCCCGTGCGCCACGAGATCTCGGAGATGGGATTGACCAGCGTCGAGATGAGCGTCGTGCGGCGCAGCGTCTCGGGGTCGCCGAGATAGGCGATGCCGGCCTCTCGGCAGGCGTCGGCGGTGAGCTCGGACTGCTGCCGCGGATCCGGCGGGACCGGCCCCTCGGGGAAGGTCCCCGTCACGTCGACGTCGGCGACGATCTCGATCGAGTGGTCGTCCGAGCACGGCACCGGTGCGCCGGGCAGGCCCTCGGCGGTGAATCCCAGGCACGTCCCCGGCTCCCAGCGGCGGTGCTGGTCCGCCTCGGCGAACGTGCCCGTGGACAGGGCGGACCGGCCGTCGAGCTCGGCGGCCGCGATCCCGCACAGGACACTGCGGTCGCCCTTGGCCCAGCCCTCCTCGGACGGCGGCACCACCAGTCCGGTGAAGCGGCCCTGCGGATCGACCTCGCGGCCGCCCGCGTACCGGGAGATCAGCGGCAGGCACCGGTCCGTGCCCACCGGGGCCAGGTCGTCGCTGTCCGGGAGCGGGGTCCCCTCGCCGAACCCGGGGACCTCGGACAGGTCGATCCGCCCCGCCACCTCGAACCGGTGGGGCTCGGCGCAGTCGACCGTGTCGAAGGAGGCCACGCGGTCCGCGGCGTCGATGGACCAGGTCAGGCAGGTGCCCGGGGCGGCGTTGGCGTACGCCGGACCCGACAGGGTCCGCGGGTCGACCTGCGGGACGACCGCCGCGATCCGCCCGGCGCTCGACGAGTTCGGGTCGTTGATCGCTGAGGCCATGAGCGCGCCGGTGACCGCCCCGCCGGACAGGACCGCGAGGAGGGAGGCCATGACCGCGCCCCGTGTGCGGAGCAGGGTCCGACCACGGCGTGACGATCGGGTGGTAGTGGTCATCGCCTTCCATGATGCCGCAACCGCGCCGTCCCGATAGGATTCGGAGCATGAGCGGACAGAACCACGACGAGCGACCCGGCGCGGACGGTGACGTGCGCTCGCCACGGGAGGGTGTGGACCCGGAGGTCCTCGAGTTCGCCCAGATGCTGTTCCAGCTGGCCCGGGACGGCGAGACGGAACGGCTCGCGGCGTATGTCGACGCCGGCGTGAGCCCTGACCTGACCAACGAGCGGGGCGACGCCCTGCTCATGCTCGCCGCCTACAACGGCCACCCGGACACCGTCCGCGCACTGCTCGAGCGGGGTGCCGAGGTCGACCGCGCCAACGACCGGGGTCAGACCCCGCTGGCCGGCGCGGTCTTCAAGGGGTACGGCGAGGTCGTCCGCGTGCTCTACGAAGCCGGGGCCGACCCGTACGGCGGCACGCCCACGGCCGTCGACACCGCGCGCATGTTCGAGAAGGACGCCTTCCTGGAACTGTTCGGCGTCTGAGGGGGCCGCGGCGCCCGGCCGCGACTGGCCGCTGGGAGGATTCGCGCGGGCCGCTAGGAGCATGGGTCAGTAATGGCTCGAAG
>NZ_KV823692.1:0-1556 GCF_001815995.1 Dietzia sp. HMSC21D01
CGGGCGCCGCGGTCACATCCGCGGCGCGCCGCTCGTCAACGAGGTGAGGCGGTGCGATCCGCGACCGCCACGACCCGAGAGGACGGATGCCACATGAAGACGATGACCTGCAAAGACCTGGGCGGGCCCTGCGACCTGGCGCACCGCGGCGAGACGGCGGACGACGTGATCAGCGCCCAGGACGCCCACCTCAAGGAGCGCGTCCGGGCCGGCGACGAGGCGCACGTGCCTGCGCGGGAGGACATGAAGGGCAGGTGGCGTCGGCCCAGGCAGTCGCTGGGGTGGTACCGCGACGTCAAGAAGCGCTTCGCCGACCTGCCGGAGGACTGAGCGTCAGGAGACCGAGCGTCAGGAGGCGCCGGCCCCGCCCGGGGTCCGCTGGCTGACTCCCGCCCGCTCGATGACGGCCGCGAGGGCGAGCAACGTCGCCTCGGAGCCGGGGCGCCCTACCAGCTGGACCGAGGTGGGCAGGGTCCGTCCCGCCGAGGTGGTGGTGCTGCCGCACGGCACGGAGAGCGCGGGCCAGCCCAGGACGTTCGCCAGCGGCGTGAAGGGCGAGAACCGCATGGACGCCCACAGGGAGCGCCCCCAGGATCGCCGGTGCCAGTCGGTCGCCTCGGGCGGGACGTCGGCCAGCGCCGGGGTCAGCCACACGTCGACCCCGGCGCTGTCCATGGCGCGCTCGACGTCCGCGCGGAGCGCCCGGACGCCGCGGTTCCAACGGGTGTCACCGTCGCCGGCGCCGCCCCGCCGGAACACGGTGCGGCCGAGCAGCGCGTGGTGTCGGGTGCGACGCTCCATCGCCGAGAGGGGGAGGTTCTCCTCCTCGGCGGCGCGCGCCACGGCGGAGGTCCACCGCGCGAGGTAGAGGATCGGGTCGCGCGGGGACGGCAGGGAGGTGTCGACGACGACGAGGCCCTCGGCGCGCAGCAGTGAGGCGGCTTCCCGCGCCGCGCGAACCCAGGGTGCGTGAACGCGCACGAGATCGCGGCCCAGCCGTATCGGGCTCGCGACGGACAGGCCGACGCGGGTGCCTCCGGGCACGGGGCCGGTGCGGGCGAGCTCCGGGCGGCCCGCCATGACCGACAGGGCGAGCGCGACGTCGCCGACCGTCCGGCCCAGCGGGCCGGATTCGGCCAGGCCGCCCCAGTTGTCCCCGGACAGGCGCGTCGGTACGACCCCCGGCCCGGGCTTGATGGTGACGATTCCGCAGGCCGCGGCGGGGATGCGCAGCGAGCCCATCCCGTCGTCACCCACCGCGAGAGGCACCATGCCGGAGGCGACGGCCGCGGCCGAGCCGCCCGAGGACCCCCCGGCGGACAGCGACGTGTCCCGGGGGTTGCGGGTGATGCCGTGGGCGTCGGAATCGGTCATCCCCCACGTGCACAGCTGCGGGGCGGCGGTGACGCCGACCGGGACGGCGCCGGCCGCCAGCAGGGGGGTCACCACGGGGTTGTCGAGGGTGACCGTGCTCTTGATCGCCAGCGGGACCCCCGCCAGCGGGAGTCGCGCGCGGGCCTCCGGTGTCCCGGCGTCGACGGCGGCGCCCGCCGCCC
>NZ_KV823693.1:0-787 GCF_001815995.1 Dietzia sp. HMSC21D01
GCAGCGCCGGGGCCGCGAGCCGGCGGCGCGGGAGCCCGGCGAGGGTGAGGTGCGCGGCGACCTCGCGGATGGTCCACGCGTCGCACAGCGACGGTCGGTCCCAGTCGTCGGGCGGCAGGGCCTCGAGGTAGTCGGCGATGTCGCTGCGGCGCCGGTCGACGGCCGCCCAGACCTGGGTGTCGTCCATGACGACCCCTCTCTCCGGTGCGGCCCGGTCCTCCGGGCCGCGACTAGTACCATCATAGGACTATCTGGTGCGGCCGAGCCTGAGGAGTTGCCGTGGACGACGACATCGCTGCGCCGACCAGCCTGCTCATGTGGCTCGGGTACCGCGCGGCCGAGGACCGGATCGCCGGCGCGATCGCCGAGGCGGGGTTCGGGGACCTCACGCGCGCGCAGATCCGGCTGTTGGCGGGGATCGACGACGACGAGGGCAGCCGGCTCGTCGTGTTGGCCGAGCGCGCCCGGATCGCCAAGCAGACCGCGACCGCGCTGGTGGACCGGTTGGCGGCGGCGGGGTACGTCCGCCGTGAGCGGGATCCGGAGGACGGCCGGGCCCGGTTGGTGCGCCTCACGGACCGCGGCCGGGGGATCATTCCGGTCGCTCGGGCGGCGGAGCGGCAGATCGACGCCGAGTGGCGGGAGCATCTCGGGCCGGAGCAGATGGATCGGTTGCGGGCCGCGCTGGTGGAGTTGCGCGCGCTCGTCGACCCCTGAGACACCTCACCCCGCCCGGCGGTGCGGCGGGCGGGGTGAGGACGGCGCGCGGGGCGGGCGGAGCGGGTCA
>NZ_KV823694.1:0-4764 GCF_001815995.1 Dietzia sp. HMSC21D01
CCGGCCCTCCCCCACGGCGCGCGCGAGCACGTCGACGGGGTGGGCCGCGCGCGAGCCCTGGCCGGCGCGCGGCGGGAGGAGGTCGACGAACACCTCCAGGTTCCCACCGCAGGTGGGGCCGACGCCGAGGAGCTCGTCACCGTCGGGACCGAACACCGTGGTGACCGGGCGCCCGTCGTCGAGGACCTGCTGGCACAGCGTGAACACGGCACCGTCGACGCAGCCCCCGGACACCCCGCCCGCCACCGCGCCGGTCGCGGCGACGACCATCGCCGTGCCGGGCGCGAGCGGAGCCGACCCGCCCGTGGCCACGACACGGGCCAGGGCGCACGGCACGCCCTCGGCCCGCCATCTGCTCAAGGTCTCGAGGACGCGCTCCATGCGCTCATCGTGGCGCGGCCGGGTTGCCGCGGTGTTTCGCGCGGGGGCGCGGGCTGTTACGGCGCGTGGGCGCAGATCAGCCCCGCGGCAGCCGCGCCGCCATCGCCTCGAGCGCGTCCCGGGTGAGCCGGCCGTGCACGCGCAGGCGGGCGATGCCGCCGTCGGGGAAGACGTCGAGGCGGACGAACCGCACCGGTTCGGTGTGAGGCACGAGGAACCGGTGACGGGTGTCCGGCTGCAACGGGGTTCGGGGCACGAGCTCGACCCACGCCTCGGGTCGCTCGAGGTCCTCGGTCGTGCGGATGCCGTGCAGGGATGCCGAACCGGGGGAGTTGCCGATGTAGTAGGAGGTGTCGATCTCCACGTGGTCGACCGTGCCCGGGCCGGCCAGGGCAATGGTGACGTGGTCGTTGCCGTTGTCGCGGCGGCGCGCGTTCTCCCAGCCCTCGCCCATGTGGCGGGACCGGCCGGGCGCGATGATGTTGGCCGGCGACGAGTAGAACAGGTCGGAGCAGTCCACGACCCGGCCGCCGTTCTCCGCCGCCGCGAGGTCCACGGTCCCGGCGAGGAAACGCGGGTCAGGGGTCGGTTCGCCGTGCACGCGCAGCCGGGCGACGCCGCCGTCGGGGATCATCCGCAGCTGCACGTGCGTCACGGGGTGCTCGTCGGCCACCGCGTACGGGTTCCGGGTGTCGCCCTGCGCGGACGACGGTTCGACCAGCGGCCGCCACGGCGCCGCTGCGAGCTGTCCGGGGTCCGGATAGCCGTCGATCCACGCCCCGTCCAGCGCGACCTGCGGCGGGTAGTTTCCGCGGAAGAAGGCGGTGTCCACCACGACGCCCCGGACCACGCCCGGCACGCCCAGCCGGATGATCGCCGCGTCGTGGCCCGGCGTGCGCCGCCGCCGCGTCTCCCACCCGTCGTAGATCTTGCCCTTGTGCCCGAACAGGGTCGGGTCGAACAGGGGCTCCCCGGGCAGGATCAGGTTCTCCTTCTCGGCGAAGAACTCGTCGTCGGCGTACACGACCGCGCCGGCCAGGGCACGCGAGGCCAGGTCCGGGAGGGCGAGGAAGGCGGGCGTGGGGGGTGAGGCGGCGGTCATGTGGGGATCTCCGTTCGGGCGGGCGGGGTGGCGGGACTGAGTTCCGGGGCGCCGGGCCTGGTCACCGGCCGACCGGCGGCGGGCTGGCCGAGGTCCACGCGCCGGCCGGCCAGGTAGACCTCGCGCACCACACCGGCGAGGGCGCGTTCGGCGTAGGCGGTGACGGGGTTCTTGTGTTGGAGCCGCTCGGGCAGCACGACGAACGCGTCGTCGGGCGAGAGGACCACCAGGTCGGCGCGGGCGCCGGGACGGATCGCGCCCCGGTCGGACAGGCCCGCGAACGCGGCGGGCGCCGAGGCCATCCACCGCACCACGTCGGCGAGGCCCATCCCTCGCCGGCGGGCCTCGGACCACATGATCGGCAGTCCCAGCTGCACCGAGGCGATCCCGCCCCACGCCTGCCCGAAGTCGCCGGTGTCGAAGCGCTTGAGCTCGGGCACGCACGGCGAGTGGTCGGAGACGACCAGGTCGATCGTCCCGTCGCGCAGCCCTTCCCACAGCGCCTCGCGGTTACCGGCCTCGCGGATCGGCGGGCAACACTTGTAGTGGGTGGCTCCGGGCTGGATCTCCTCGGAGAACAGCGACAGGTAGTGCGGGCACGTCTCCACGGTCAGCGGCAGCCCCTCGGCCTTGGCCTCGCGGATGAGCGGCAACGCCGCGGCGGCCGACAGGTGGAGGATGTGGGCGCGGCATCCGGTGCGGCGGACGCCGTCGATGACCTGCGCGATCGCGCGCACTTCGGCGTCGACGGGCCGCGAGGCGAGGAACCCGGTGTACGCGGGGCCCGACGGCGGCGTCTGCGCTGCGATGGTGCCGGCGTCCTCGGCGTGCACGATGAGCAGCCCACCGAACCCCGCGATCTCGGCCATGGCCGCCTCCATCTGCGCGGGGTCCAGTGGCGGGAACTCGTCGATGCCCGAGTGCAGCAGGAAGCACTTGAACCCGAACACGCCGCGGTCCCACAGTGCGCGAAGTCGACCGAGGTTCTCCGGCACCGCTCCGCCCCAGAATCCGACGTCGACGTGCAGTGTCCCGGGCGTACTGGCGAGCTTGGCGTCGAGCGCGGCGGGGCTGGTGGTGACGGGGCTGGAGTTGAGCGGCATGTCGATGAGGGTGGCCACGCCGCCGCACGCCGCCGCGCGGGTGGCGCTGGCGAATCCCTCCCAGTCGGTGCGGCCGGGTTCGTTGACGTGCACGTGCGTGTCGACCAGGCCGGGCAGGAGGACGGCGTCGCCGGGCAGGGTCACCGTCCGGGCACCGGTGGGTGGCCGGTCGAGGGCGCCCGGCGCGGTGTCGACGGTGGTGATGGTGCCATCGGCGACGACGACGAGGGCGGATCTCTCCGCGCCGTCGACGATCGCCCGGGGCGCCCGGATCACGAGGCCGGGGTGGGTCATCTGCTCTCCTGTGGTCGGGCTCCCGGCCGGGTCAGGGTGACCAGGTCATCCCGACCGAGCCCGGCGCGGGTGGTGATCTCGTCGGCGGTGACGGCCCCGCAGTCCAGTGCGCGGACGCAGAAGTCGGCCAGGGCGCGGGCGGTGGCGGGTTCGTCGAGGTATCCGGCGTCCGGGCCCGTGCCGAGGTAGGCGGCGATCCTCGCGCACGCGGCCGGCACCGAACGCCGGTAGAAGGCGTAGGTGGCCACGTACCGGGACACCAGCTGCGCGGGATGCAGGTCCCAGCCCTGGTAGAAGCCGCGGCGCAGGGAGCGGTCGACGAGCGTGGCGTGTAACCGCCAGGCGTCGTGGACCGCGTCGGCCTCGCCGACGGGCAGTCGGTTGGTCGACCCGTCCGACAGTGCGACGCCGGTGCCGGCGGCGGCGACCTGCATGACGGCCTTGGCGTGGTCGGCGGCCGGGTGGTCCATGGCCTGGTACGCGGCGGCGATACCGAGGGAGGCCGAGTAGTCGTAGGTGCCGTAGTGCAGCCCGACGCAGCGGCCGTCGGCGGCGTGGACGAGCCGCGCGACCAGCGCCGTGCCGTCGGGGCCGCAGATCGACTGGGGGGTCTCGATCTGGATCTCGAACCGCAGCGTGCCCGCGGCCAGACCGTGGGCGGACTCGAGGTCGCGGCACAGCGCGGCCATGACGCGCACCTGCTCGACGGCGGTGACCTTTGGCAGGGTGGGCCGGAACCCGGCCAGCAGGGAGTCGCGGTCCGGCGCGGCGGCGAGACCCTCGACCACCCGGACGAAGGTCCGGATTCCCCGGCGCCGGGTGGTCGGGTCGAAGGAGCCGAAGCGCAGTCCCCAGAACGGCGGCAGGGCGTCGCCGGGCCGGGTCACCACCTCGGCGAGCACCCGGTCGACGTGGGCGTCCTCGGCGCAGTCGCGCAGCACGGCGGGTATGCCGCGCTGGGTGAAGCCGTCCTCGAAGTCGATGCGCAGGTCCTCGATCGGCTCCCGCTCGAGCTTGGCCCGGACCAGTGCGTGGAGCTCCGAGGACTCTGTCTGGCCCTCCGCACCACCGCTGACCAGGCATGCCCTGAACACCCTCCGCAGGGCACCGGGGTTCGGCAGGTGCTCGTCGAACGCCGCGAGCGCGGCCGCCCCCGTCTCGGCCACCACGCCGGCGCCGACGCGGTCGGCGGGCAGGTACAGGGTGTGCACGGGCTGCCGGGTGGGTGGCGTGTCGGGGAATCGCCGCACCGCCGCGGCGTCGACGGCGGCCAGAGCCAGATCGGCGCGGGTGTACAGGCGTGTGAGCGAGGGCATGGGTTCTCCTGGAGGGCCGGCGATGCGCTCCATGTGTATCCAGACCGGGTTCCGCGGCGGTGACCCGCTCATGTCGCCCGTGTTACGCCGCGCTCAGTCGTGTCGCGCACCCATGAGGTGCAGGATCCGGTGCACGGTCTCGTCGACGAGGGTGTAGCGCACGATCCGGCCGTCGGTCTCGTCCCGGGTCGCGGACACCCAGCCCTGCTCGCGCAGGATCCGCAGCGCCTGGGACGCGGCGTTGCGGGTGATGCCCACGGCGCCAGCCAGGTCGGACACCGTCGCGACGCCCGGTCCGGCGTGGTGCATGTGCGCGAGGAGCCCGAGCCGGGTGGGGTCGGCGAGCAGGTCGAACCGGGCGGCCCAGTCGTCGACGTCCATCGGTTCCTCCGTAACAGCGGCGACACATTCCGTCTCTACGCTCACCGCAGTATGTGTCCGGGCGGACACGTATCCCCCGCAGGCAGGAGCTGCTCGTGAGACCGTTCTACGCCGCCGCCGGCGCCGCCGTCGCACTGGGCGTGCTCGCGTCGGGCTGCGCGATGCCCGCGGCCGGCGGGGCGGGTGG
>NZ_KV823695.1:0-6864 GCF_001815995.1 Dietzia sp. HMSC21D01
ACACCGGCCCGTGAATCAGCGGGGCTAGGGCTGTAGACGGATGCGGTCGGCCAAGCTCGTCGTGGGCATCGTCATCGGGATCATCCTGCTGTCGCTGGTGGTCGTGGTGATCCTCGGAGACGGCAGCGACGATCGGTGCCGCCCGAACGGGGCCATAACCGGCGGCGGGGGAGTGCCCGCCGGCGAGCTCAGCCTGCCGATCGCCGAAGGCGATTACGTCGTGTCCTCGACCTACAAGAGCGCAGACCGGCCCGGCCACCGAGGCATCGACCTGGCCGCCTCAGGCGGCACGCCCATGTACGCGATGGCCCCAGGCGTGGTGACCGCCGCCGGCCCCGCCAGCGGGTTCGGCAACTGGATCGTCATCGACCACACCATCGACGGTCAGCCCTACTCGACCGTCTACGGCCATATGTGGGACGACGGAGTGGCCGTGCAGGTGGGCGACACCGTTGCCGCAGGACAGCACATCGGTGAGGTCGGCAACAACGGCCAGTCCACCGGCGCCCACCTGCACTTCGAGGTGTGGCAGGGCGGGCGCCTGACCGGTGGGAGCGAGACCGATCCGCAGCCGTGGCTCGACCGAGCGGCGAACCCGGGCTCGGGAGGCAGTGAGCCGCCCACCGACGAGTCAACGACCTCCCGTCAGCCGTCTCCGCCCTCGAGTGGGGAGATGCCCGATTCGGACAAGATCGCCTCCAAGGAGAACTTGCAGGTCGACTCGATCCGGGTGGCCCGGGCCGTGGCGCAGCGCTTTCCCGACGTGAAGACCATCGGCGGGTGGCGGCCTGTTGATGCCTACCCCGATCACCCGTCGGGCCGCGCCGTGGACATCATGATCCCGGACTACTCCTCGAGCGAGGGCCGCGAGCTGGGCAATCGCATCAAGAACTACCTGCTGACGCACCGCGAATTCTTCAACATCGAGTACCTGATCTGGCGGCAGCAGTACATCCCCGCCACCGGGCAGCCCAACCAGATGGAGGACCGGGGCGACCCGACCCAGAACCATTTCGACCACGTGCACGTCACCGTCGCCGGCGGCGGAAAGCCCACCCCGAACCAGCGCTACGGCGCCGCCCCCACCGACGGTGCCGACGATGACTCCGAGACCACCGGCGCCGCCGGGGGCGACGACTGCGCCCCGGACTTCGGGCATCGCAGCCTGAACGCGGGCGAGATCCCCGCCGAACTGCGCAAGTGGATCGACCTGGGAGGCCAGGTCTGCCGCGAGGTCGACTCTCCGCTGCTGGCCGGGCTGCTGTACCACGAATCAGCCGGCTTCCAGGCCACGGCAGTCTCGACGGCCGGAGCGCAAGGGTACGGGCAGTTCATGCCCGGCACGTGGGCGGCCAAGGGCGCCAAGGTCGACGACAACGGCCAGATCGCCGGACCTCCCGGCTCGGGTTCTCCGTCGGACCCGGCGGACGCGACGATGGCCGCCGCCCGCTACCTGTGCGAGATCGCCGAGGGCCAGCGAGAGGGCATCGCCTCGGGCGAGCTCAGTGGCGACCCGCAGGCGTTGATGCTGGCCGGCTATAACGCCGGCCCCGGCGCCGTGCAGCAGTTCGGCGGGGTACCGCCGTATGCCGAGACGCAAAAGTACGTGGTCATCGTGCCGCAAGAGGCCGCGAGGTTCGCTGCCGCATGAGCACCGCCGACGAGTAGGAGACAGCGATGAACACCAAAGGCGTAGCCGTGGTCGCCGCGGCGGTGGTGGCGGTAGTGGTCGCCGCCGTCGCGATGGCTCTGACGCTTGGCCGCGATGATGAACCGGGAACCGATGCGCACGTGCACATCGACCCGATCACGACCGCCGACGAAGTGGCGGTGGCGGTGATGGCAGGGATTCACACGTGGACCCCCGCGCAGCAGCAGTCCCCGTGGGATGCGATGCACGCGATCTCCGGCCAGCTCACCGGCCAGATGGCGGACGCGGCCACCACCCGCCCGGACCCAGATCCTGCCCCTGGGCAGTGGTCGGCATGGGCGCGCTCGGGTGACCGCGTGATCGGCGCCGCAAGCCTGGCCGGATATCAGGACCCCGTCCCGCAGGACGCGAGCGAAGCTCGGCGCCTGGTCACGGTGCAGCAGAAAGTGCTGCACCCCGACGGAGCAACGACCCCGCTCGAGCGCATCACCGCGACCGTCGAGCTCAAGCGCACCGGCGAGACGTGGAAGGTCGCCAGCTACCAATACCGATCTGTGGGCGAGTAACCGCGCACATCACACCAGGGAGGCAACTATGGCAGGTAAGGACCTGGCACGAACGTCCCAGACCCGCGAGCCCGGACCCACGATCGCGCTGGTCATGATGGGCGTGGTGGCGGCCGCGGTGATCGCGGTGTGGGGCAGTATCACCCTCGGCGAATCCATCGCCCCCACCGGTCAGGAGGTTCCCGGTAACCCCGCGGTGGCGGTGATCGACCTGGCCCAGGGGCAGGTGCAGTGGACCACCGGCGCCACGGTCGTCGCCGTGGCCCTGGTGGTGATCGCCGTTGTGCTCGTGGCCGTGGTGGCGGCGCTCGTCGGGCGTCGGCAGGGCCGCAGGACTCGCGTCGATGGGATCACCAAGCACCTGGCGGGCCGCGCTGACGTGAAGTCACTGTCGGCCAAGAGCGTGGTCCGCGCCAACCGCGAGCGAGGCGACACCACCCAGACCCCGGGGGTGTACATCGGCAAGGAGGTCGCTACCGGCCAAGATCTCTGGGGCGGGTGGGAAGACCTGCATCTGGATCTGTGGGGTCCCCGCCAGGGAAAGACCTCCAGCCGCATCATTCCGATGATCCGCCGCGCACCGGGAATCTGCATCTCCACCTCGTGCAAGCGCGACGTCATCGAAGCCACGATGCCGTTCCGTCAGCAGGTCGGCCGCGTCTGGGTGCTCGACCCGCAGGACAAGGCGGTCGGGCTGGACACCTCCAAGTGGTACTTCGACCCGCTGGACTTCGTGCGCCGCGACCAGTGGTGGGACGGCAACGCCGAGGAGCTCGCCGAGATCTTCAACGCCGCCACCGCCCGCGGGGAGGCCGGCAGCGACCCCAACGCGTACTTCTACTCCCAGGCCGTGGACCTGCTCGCCTCGCTGTTCCTGGCAGCGGCGATGAAGAACCGTCCCATCACCGATGTCTACGGATGGGTCTCCAATCTCGAAGACGCCACCCCAGTCGACATCCTGGCCGACAGTCAGTGGAAGCCGCAGGCTGCGGACCTGGCCAGCAAGTACAACGCCGAGCCCCGCACCCGCTCCAACGTGTTCTCCGCGGCCAAGAACATGATCTCCTGCCTGGGACGCAGGCAGATCGTGCGGTGGCTGACCCCCCAGGCCGGCGCCCAGCGTTTCGATCCGGTCGCCTTCGCAAACTCTGAGGCCGACACGCTGTATCTGGTCTCCGACGAGGAGAACCCGATCGGCCGGCCGGTGACGTCCATCCTGACCGTCGCGGTGTTCAAGGCCCTGGTCGACCGGGCCGACACCTGCCCCGGTTCGCGTCTTCCGGTGCCGGTGACCGCCGCCCTGGACGAGATCGCCAACATCGTGCGGTGGCCCAGGCTGCCCGACTACTACTCGACCTTCGGCTCCCGAGGCATCATCTGCTCGACCGTGCTCCAGTCCTACGCCCAGGGCGTGGAAGTGTGGGGCGAGCAGGGCATGAAGAAGCTGTGGTCTGCCGCCGCGATCGTCGTCATCGGCCCCGGCCACAAGGACTACCGGTTCCTCGACGAGCTGGCCCATCTCATCGGCACCCACACCGAACAGCAACGCTCCATCTCCAGCGGCGGCGGCGATCGCGGGCGGTCCGTGTCGACCCAGACGGTCGAGAAGCAGACCATCACCGCCGCTGAGCTGGCCGCCCTGCCGTTCGGTCGGATGATCGTCCTGGCCACCGGCCGGCGCCCGATCCTGGCCCGGATGGTCCGGTGGGACCACCAGGACCTTCCCTCCGCCCCTGAGAAGACCGAAGAGGCCGCAGCATGAGCCACCTGTTCGACAAGAGAATCGTTGAGGCGTTCGGCCCGCTGCTTGGCGAAGTCGCGACGGAGGCCCTTCCGGCAGCCGTCAAGGACGCGCTGGCAACTCCAGGGCTCGGTGACTACCTGGCCCGCACCATCGAGAAAGACGTGGAGACGTTCGCCCACGACGAGCTCGGGTTACCGCGGCCACTGCGATTCTCAGACGAGTTCGCGTTCTTCGATGACTACCTGCGGATCGCGTACGAGGCCGGCGGGATGAGTCAGGGCAAAGGGTGGTGCGCTCGCTGGTGGGATCACCGCTCGGCCCGGTTTCGGGTCAGGGCGATGTGGCAAGCCTACGAAGCTCTGGCGGTTCGGGACCCCGCAACGTGCGATGAGGTGTTCCTGCGCACGGTCGGCGATCACCATATGGCCCTGCTGATGGGGGAGCGGTCCCCGATGTACGCCTGTCAGACCTCGCACCAGCCCAGCAAGCCCCTGAAGTCAGAGCCAGTTGAAGGAGCGCCGAAATGAGTCCGCACCCCAGCGACCACGTAGTCGCCGCCCTGGTCCGGAACGCCCGGCTGGGCGCTGCGGCCACGCCGCAACAGCCAGCCCGAACCCGATCCGTCGGCTCGCACAGCGCCCGCCAATGCACGGTGGGCCGGCTGGTCGTCGAAGCTGCCCGAGCGGACACCGGAGTGTCCGAGGAGGTCGCCGCCGCTCGACGCGAGATCATCGCCGCAGAGTTCGAGCGCCGCCGGTTGATTGAGGCCGCAGAACAGACCCGCCGGCAGGCCGAGCTCGACCTCGGCCGAGCCGAGCGGGAACGCGACGACGCGGTGCGGCAAGCACGCCAACAAGGCGGGCCGACCCCGGACTTTCTCACGCTCGCCCTCATCGCCGCCGCCACTTTCGAGATCACCGACTCCGATCTGGAGCACGTCATTGACGCCGCGGTCACCGATCACCCCGATCTGACCGATGCCGATGTCAGCGCACTGACCGGTGACCGCCACGTCGGGCTGAGCCCCGAACAGCTCTCCGCGGAGCTCGCAGCGACAGGGGCTTCTCAGACGGTCGCGAACGGGCTGATCGACACCGGCGTGGCCACGGTCGCGCCGGCTGAACTCATTGCCCACTCCGTGTCCATCTCTCCTGCGCCCGAAGTCGCCGAAAACGTCATCCCCACACCCGAGACCGCACCAGAGGCGGAGCAATGACTTCACCGGAGGCAAAGATGAACAGCAATTCCCGACCCGTCCCCGACCTCAACGCCATGCTGCGGGGCCGCGACCCGCTGGCTCCGTTCAGAATCACTCTCGACGTTCAATCTGTTTTCGACCAGGCGGGTCTGCTGGATCGGCGAGAAGACGACCTCGCCAGTTGCGGAAGCCGAGAGGCTTGGCGAGCGCTCGTAGATGCAGTCGCCACCGAGTCAGAAAAGGCCTTGTTTCAGGATCCGGACTACGTCATATTCGACCCGCCGGAGGACGAATACGGTCCGCTCAACCATAGTCAGATCGGCCACCTCTTCGACGTGACAATTAAGCAGATTATTGAACGGGCGGAGAACTCGGAGTTCTGGCCTTATGCGGAGGCCTGGGAGCGAAGCCAATTCATGGAGGAGGAGGTCTTTGCAAGTTGGAAAGGCGTCGAGGGCGAGTACACGAGCGCGTTCGCCAAGACGGTACGACTTGCTCTTGCCGACCACGGAGTCGACCGGTTCGTCGAGATCGTCGGCCCCTACTCGGCACAGGCGGGGCATGACCATGATCCGCTGTTAGTCGCCCTCCATGATTTCGCTCTCGAGGCGACACCGGTACCCGCCCCCCCGCGGCTGTTCGACGTCGCTGGCGACCAGGCGGACGAGGGCTCCGGCGGTAACACCAAAGATGCCATAAAGGCTCTGACCGCACTCGCAAGGCATACACCGGACTTCACCTATGACATGGTCGAGATCCTGGCCACCGTAGCAGCGAACGTCGGCAGCGTCGATCAACTGCTTCCCAACCAGGACTCTCCGACTGCCGCATCCCTGCGCGATATCATCACCAACTTAACAGGCACCAATACCGACGAGCTGCTGCGATGGCGCACTGAGCCCATCCACATCTATGTCGACGCATACGAGAAGTTCCGCGAATCAGGCCTGGTTGAACGTCACTACCAAGACGCGGACCGCCTCGCCAAGCAGGTGAGCGAAAATCGTCAGAGTTTAATCTCCGCGTCAGCTAACGATTATGAGCGTGAGGAGCTGAAGTCGATCAATTCCCGGCTCGCATCGCTTCCATCGGTCGACGACGGCGCTGAAGAGCTAATGGATAGGCGCCACGCCCTCGAAACCGCGATCATTGGGCGAAGCCGGAATACAGAGGATCCCCACTCCCGAGCATTGACCCGGAGCGTCGAGCTTCAATCGGCCGTCGAGCATCGATGGATGGACCTCGAGGAAGAGTACGTGCTGAAGGTCAAGTCGACAGTCGAGGATTTGGTCGCTGAGCGCGGGCTTTCGCACCTTCCACTGGAGGTGAAAAACAGTCGCTGGCGTGGCGACAACAGTCACACACACGATCAGCTCGCCGTCGAGCTCCATCAAGCCGCGCTCGCACGGACCCCCCTGCCCGACCCCGACTCCGTCATGCCGTGGGCAATCGCGAAAGTCGACGGCACCAGCTGGTCTGATTCGTACCTGGAGCACCGAGGAACAGAAGGCGGTGGGGGCCACCTCAGCCCTGACCCTTACGCTCCCGATGCGACCGGACCGAGCTCCGCGCCACAAGTAAGGCAGGTACTCGGCCCGGACCTCTGACCCGCCGATTCTCGGCTCGACACCACGCTCGTGGCAATCACTACAGGTCGGGGGAGGCGCCGGTTTCAGCTCCCCAATCCCATTGCGGTCCGGACGTC
>NZ_KV823696.1:0-1038 GCF_001815995.1 Dietzia sp. HMSC21D01
CCCCGCCGCTGCCGGCGGGGGCGGAGGCGGGCCGCGGTCTTTCAGCGGGCACGCAGGGGCACCGCGTGGAGGTCAGCTACCCAGCGACCCGAGCGACCCGGAGCTGTGCAGGGCCAGTCCGAGCGAACCGAACAGGCCGATGATGCTCAGCGAACCGGTCGAGGGCTCCTGCGGGTCGGTTCCCGGGTCGGCGTCCTCGTCCACGATGAGCGTCTCCGTGGCCTCACCGGGGGCGTAGGCGCCGGGATCCGCGGGCAGGAACTCGGCCAGGACCGTGTACTCGCCCTGCTCACCGGCCACGTGAACCAGCGTGGCCACACCGTTGACAACCGGGACGGTGCGAGCCACGCCGTTCACGGTGAAGCGCACCTGGCCCTGGGCGTCAGCGGGAGTGACCCGCGCGGTGATGGTGACTTCCCGGCCCGGCTCCGCCGTGCCGGCGTCGAGCTCCACGGTCGTGGGTACGGCCTCGACGTCGCTCTCCACCTGGACGGTCCGGGTGTCGCTGCTGCCGTTGTAGCGGCCCGCATCGGTCGGGATGAACGTCGCCGTGACGGTCAGCTCGCCCGCCGCGGTGGCCGGGAGCTCGGCCGTGGCGACGCCCTCGGCATTCACGGGGACGCTGATCGGGGTTCCACCGGCGACGAACTCGACGTTGCCCGCGACACCGGCGGGCGTGACGCTCGCGGTGGCGGTGACGGTCTCACCGACGGTCACCTCCGTGGCATCGAGTGAGAGCTCGGTCTGAGTGGCCACGGCATCGGCCGTCACGCTCCGGGTGTCACTGCTGCCGCTGTAGCGATCGGCTTCGCTCGGGATGAACGTTGCCGTCACCGTGTTGTTCCCGGCGGTCGCAACGGTGAACTCCGCGGTGGCGACCCCGTCGGCCACGCCGACGGTGTCCGACTGGCCGGCGTACTCGAAGCGGACCTGCCCGGCCGCCTCGGCAGGGGTGACCTGCGCGGTGGCCGTGATCGTGCCGCCGACCGTGACCTCGGCAGGGGCCAGGGTGAGTGTGGTCTGGGTCTGTTCGACCTG
>NZ_KV823697.1:0-19149 GCF_001815995.1 Dietzia sp. HMSC21D01
CCCGGTCGGCGACTGCCGACCGGGGGCCGTGGTCTCGCGGGCGCTCGCCTCGCGTGCGCTGGCGTTAAATGATCGGGGCGCCTTCCCTCTTGGCCTCCGCGGCCTCCTTGACGAAGCCCCGCACGATGACCGCCAGGGTGCCCGCCACCAAGACGGGCCAGATGAGCACATAGATCGTCAGCAAGATCGGTGACATGAGTGGTCGTCCTCCTTCTCAGACCCGAACGAGGTCGTCGTCGTCGTTGTCGTCGTCATCGCGTCGGCGACGGTCCCTACCGGCGGTGACCACCTCGGACTCGTCGTCGACGTCGGCGGTCTCCGTCGCGTCGGCCTCCGCCTCGAGCATCTCGGCGACCTCCTCGGTGTCGTAGTCGGCGGTGTCGCGCGCGATCGTGGCGAAGTCGAAGTTCGTCGAGCTACGGAACGACATGCCCGCACACACCAGCGTGCTCACCGCGTACGCCACCAGCGAGGCGGTCAGCGTGTCGTAGTCGCGCAGGAAGCCGAAGATGAACGGCGCACTGGCCAGCGCACCGACCGCGCCGACGATGAACGCCACCCGCAACCCGAGGAAGCCGAAGACCATCAAGCCCAGCACCACCGCCACGCCGACCACGGCCAGCGCCTCGGTCACGATCGGCAGGGCGCCCGTGTCCGGGACGAGCCCGAAGCGCGTCGGCAGGAACGCCGCCAGCGCCACGATCACCGACACGGTGAACGCGGAGTTGGTGACCTTCTTCCAGTAGAAGCTCGCGATCACCGGGAAGACCAGCGCGCCCCACAGCGCACCCACGAACACCAGCAGATCGAGGATGTTGAACCGCATGTTGGCGAAGAACAGGGCTGCGACCGTCGCCAGGATCATCGTCACCCGGCCGATCGTCAGCATCATCCGCGGATTGGGGATCTGACCGCGGCTGCGCATGCTCTGGCCGTACATGTCCGTCATCGCGATCGAGGACATGGCCGCCAGGTCCGAGTCCGCAGTCGACGACAGCGACCCGATGATCATGATGAAGAACAGCGCGACCAGCACGCCCGGCAGGTACTCCGCCGCGACCTGCGGGAGCAGGTTGTTGGGATCGCCCTCCACCGGCTGGATGCCCGCGTAGAGCCCGAGCACACCGATCATGCCGATGCCGATGATCGTGGCACCGTAGCCGATCGTCGCCGTGATGAACGTCGGCTTGATGAGATCCTCACGCACCGCGAACAGCCGCTGCGCGATGGTCTGGTTACCGATCGCGTACGCCAGCACCGCCGCGATGTACGGCGCGCCCTGGTTGAGGAACGCCTCCGACGAGAAGAACGACTGCTGCTGCTGCGTGAGGTTCTGGGCGCCGGTCTCGAAGAGCTCCGTGCCGCCGAGGAAGAAGAACATCGCCGGCACGATGATGACCACCGCGCCCAACATCGCCAGCACCTGCGCGAAGTCCGTCAGCACCGAGGCGCGGAAGCCCGACCATAGCGTGTACAGCAACACACCGGCGGCGATGACGATCACGCCCTGGATGAAGCTGAACGGACTCAGCATGGAGATCAGTGCGCCACCGGCGATGAAGTTCGACGTCAACGAGATGACGGAACCGAGGATGTTGGATCCGGCCAGCATGAGCTGCGAGGACCGGCCGTGGCGAGCGAACATGACCTCCGCGAGCGTGTGAGCCTGCGGGGCGACCTTCCGGATGCGGCGGCCGAAGGGGTAGATGAACAGGATCATCAGGGCACCCCAGAGCCCGTAGTGGATCGGGCCCGACACGCCGTAGAGGTAGCCCGAGTTCACCGAGGCGTACATGGACGACGCCCAGATCCACGTGGCGGTCATCGACGCCGCCGAGATCCCGAAGCCGATCTTGTGACCGGCCGTCATGTAGTTGTCCGCGTTCTCGTCCTTGCGCGCGATCCGCATGGACATGACCATCGTCCCGCCATAGAACAGCAGCAGAAGGAGAACGACAGCAGTAGCGCTCAGCGCAGTATATTCCAGCAAATTTCTCTGCCCTTTCGCTCTTCACTTATCTGACCAACGTGACGAGCATAGTGAAGTTGGGAGGAAACTGAGAATCCACGGTTGTCGGAGCGTCCAACGAGCGGCCCGCTCGACCCACGAATCGGGCCCGAAAATCGGCCGGCCGATGGAGGAAAAGTCCAAAGTGAGCGCGGCGCTCAGGTTTCGCTTCGGACGCGTGTCAGTCGAGCGCACAGGCTCACACTCTTGCGCCGAGGCGCAAAAAACACCGCCCATAGGCTGGGCGCATGCCGCACACGTGACCTGGGTCACCGAACGCTAGTCTGCCTAAGCGAGCGTGACCCAAGCCGCGAATGACGCGTAAACATAAGCGCGAGTCCATCTCGCACAGGCACGTGCCGGCGAGTGGCAGGAAAGGCAGCGGCGGCCAGACCCCGTGCAGGGGCGAAGTGACCGGCTTCGACCACTCGGCGCGGGGTGAGCGCCGCGAGGTGCCGGCGTCGGAACGCCTCAGTCAGGCCAGGCCGCGCGCCAGTCGGCGTCCGTGGCGTCGACGGCGGGCACCGGGAGCCGCGACTCCGCGGCCCGGACAGTGGCCGCGAACCGCCGGACCGCCTGTCGGTACTCCACCTCCGCCGAGCCGGAAGCACCGGCGGCGGAGTCACGCGCGTCGGCGGCGTCGGCGGCGTCGGTGTTGACGCCGCCCGCGCCAGTGGGCGCGTCTCGGAACAGGCCGGTGGAGTCGATGTGCACGACCCGCATCCCGGCGGGCACCAGGTCGTCGGGAATGCCCGCCGAGCGGGCGCGGGCCAAGACCTTCTGCCCCAGCGCCAACGCCGGCATGTCCCACGAGATGCCCTCGACGACGCCGCGTGGCGGGCGGCCCGCGCGCTCGGCGACCTTGGCCTGTTGCCACAGGCGGTCCTGCTCGTCCGCGTCCAGGGCCGCTGCGGACGGGACGCGGGCGCTGGCTTCGTCGTCGTCGGCTCCGGTCGTTGTGAGGGCGGCGTCGGCGGCGGCGTCGTCGTCGAACCAGTACGGCGCGCGGCGACGGAGCTTGTCGAGCAACGCGCCCGCGACGTCCTGGATGTCGAAGGGCGCGTCCGCGCGCTCGGCCCCGATCGCCGCGTGGAACAGCACCTGCAGCAACAGGTCACCGAGCTCGGAGACGAGCTCGTCGCGGTCGCCGTCGGCCACCGCGTCGACCAGCTCCCACGACTCCTCGATCAGGTACGGCAGGAGCGAGGCGTGGGTCTGGGCGGACTCCCACCGGCCGTGGCGGCGGATGCGGGCCATCACGGCGACGGCCTCGGACAGGCGGTCGCCTCCCCCATCCGCGCGGTCGGCCGCCCCGTCGCCGACCGTCGTCGAGAAGACAGTTTCGCCCGCGTCGGCCGAGTGGCCGTGTGCGAAACCGTCTTCTCGATGGTGGCCGCGCGGGGGCGGAGCGGAATCGCGCCCGGAGCCGCCGGCGCCTGCCGCCCCGCCGCCGGAGCTCATCGGGCGGGCGCGGTCTCGGGCTGGATCACCGGGTTCGACCCCTCCGGGTCGCCGGCCATCGCGGTGAGGAAGTCGGCGGCGTACTGCAACATCTCGTCGTCGCGCGCCTTCTCCCCGCCCGCACCGGCGCGGGCCCCGGCGGCCTTGGGCAGCGGCAGGAGCACGGTCTTCTGCGTGGCCCGGTACTGCGCGGCCGGGTACATGCGCTTGAGACGCATCTGCTGCGAGTCCAGCAGGTCGAGCGGGCCCACGCGCAGGCGCGAGCCGGCCAGGACGATCTCGCGCACCTGGTACTTCTGCGCGACGAGCCGCAGCCGCGCCACCGACACCACGCGGCGGGCCTCGACGGGCAGGGGCCCGTACCGGTCGAGCAGCTCCTCCACCACGGCGTCGATATCGCCGGGCTCGCGCGCCTGCGAGAGCTTGCGGTAGGCCTCGAGCCGCAGCCGGTCGCCGTCCACGTAGTCGGGCGGGATGAAGGCGTCGACGGGAAGCTCGATGCGGATCTCGCCGAGCTCCTCCTGCGTCTCGACCTTCTCGCCGTCGGCGATCGCGCGGTAGGCCTCCACCGCCTCGCCGACGAGACGGATGTAGAGGTCGAACCCGACGCCCGCGATGTGGCCCGACTGCTCGGCGCCCAGCACGTTGCCGGCACCGCGCAGCTCGAGGTCCTTCATCGCCACGGCCATGCCCGCGCCGAGGTCGTTGTTCTGCGCGATGGTCGCGAGCCGGTCGTAGGCGGTCTCGGTGAGCGGCTTCTCCGGGTCGTAGAGGAAGTAGGCGTACCCGCGCTCGCGGGACCGGCCCACGCGGCCGCGCAGCTGGTGCATCTGCGACAGTCCCAGCTGGTCGGAGCGGTCCACGATGAGCGTGTTGGCGTTGGAGATGTCCAGGCCGGTCTCGACGATGGTCGTACACACCAGCACGTCGTACTCGCGGTTCCAGAACCCGCCGACGGTCTGCTCGAGCTGCTCCTCCCCCATCTGCCCGTGCGCCACCACGACGCGCGCCTCGGGCACGAGGTCGCGGATCCTCGCGGCGGTGGAGTCGATGGTTCGCACCCGGTTGTGGACGTAGAACACCTGTCCCTCGCGCAGCAGCTCGCGCCGGATGGCGGCGGCCACGTGCTTGTCCGAGTACGCGCCCACGTACGTGAGCACGGGCAGGCGCTCCTCGGGCGGGGTGAGGATCTGGCTCATCTCGCGGATGCCGGCCAGCGACATCTCGAGCGTGCGCGGGATCGGCGTGGCGGACATGGTGAGCACGTCGACGTGGGTGCGCAGGGAGGTGATGTGCTCCTTGTGCTCCACGCCGAAACGCTGCTCCTCGTCCACGATCACCAGGCCGAGGTTCTTCCACCGCACACCCGTGGCGAGCAGGCGGTGGGTACCGATCACCACGTCGACCGTCCCGTCGGCCAGGCCCTTGAGGATCTCCTTGGCCTCGGCGTCCGAGGTGAAGCGGCTGAGCCCCTTGATGGTCACGGGGAAGCCGGTCATGCGCTCGGTGAACGTCGCGAGGTGCTGCTGCGCGAGCAGCGTCGTGGGCACGAGTACGGCGACCTGGGTGCCGTCCTGGACGGCCTTGAACGCGGCGCGCACGGCGACCTCGGTCTTGCCGTAGCCGACGTCGCCCACCACGACGCGGTCCATGGGGGCGGACTTCTCCATGTCCGCCTTGACCTCCTCGATCGCGCTGAGCTGGTCGACGGTCTCGGTGAACGGGAACGCGTCCTCCATCTCGCGCTGCCACGGAGTGTCGGGGCCGAAGGCGCGGCCGGGCGCGGACTGCCGCTTGGCGTAGAGCTGGACGAGCTCGGTGGCGATCTCGCGGACGGCCTTGCGGGCCTTACGCTTGGTGTTCTGCCAGTCGGCACCGCCCATCTTGGACAGCGGCGGTGCCTCGCCGCCGACGTAGCGGCTGAGCTGGCCGAGCGACTCCATCGGCACGTAGAGCCGGTCGCCGGCCGCGCCGCGCTTGCCGGGCGCGTACTCGATCACCAGGTACTCGCGCCGCGAGGAGCCGTCGCCGCCGCGCACCTGCCGCTCGACCATCTCGACGAACCGGCCGATGCCGTGCTGGTCGTGGACGACCAGGTCGCCGGCCTTGAGGGCGAGCGGGTCGACCTGGTTGCGGCGCTTGGAGTGGCGGGCCTTGGGGCGCGCCGTGGAACCGAGTCGGTTGCCGGTGAGGTCGGTTTCGGAGACGACGACGAGGTCGCCGGACGCCCCGTCGGCGCCCCCGGTGAGCGCGAACCCGGCGTGCAGGACCGCCTCGTAGACCGACACGAGTCCGTCGGCGGGCTCGGATCCCGCCTGCGCGGCGGTGGCGGGGACCTCGGCCTCGGACAGGCGTTCCAGGATGCGGGCCACGGTGCCGTGGCCGGGGACCACCATCGCGGCCCGGCCGCCGGCGCCGACGAGCGCGCGCAGCCGCACGAACATGGCCTCCATCTCGGAGTCCTTGCCGCGCGGGGCGGGCGGATCGCCGGCCTCGACGGTCACCACGAGGCCGTCCTCGGGGTCGGTGAGGAATCCGGGCGGGACGAGCTGCCACCAGGCGCGGCCCGCCTCGGTGGCCTCCTCGCGCACGGAGGAGAAGGTCCGGTAGCCCGAGCCGGACAGGTCGAGGGTCTCGCTGTCGACGGGGGCGTCGCCGCCCATGGTCGCGGCGGTCCACGAGGCCTCGAGGAACTCCCGGCCCGCCGAGGCGAGGTCGGCGGCGCGGCGGCGCACCTTGTCGGGGTCGCACACCACGACGCGGGTGTCGTCCGGCATGAGCATCGGCAGGGTGGCCATCTCGCCCGGCACGAGCACGGAGGTCAGGGCCTCCATGCCGTCGCGCGGGATGCCCTCGGCCAACGAGTCCAGGAGCTCGGCCAGCGTCGGGTTGGCGCGGTGCTCGGCGGCCAGCTGACCGGCCCGGGCGCGGACGTCGTCGTCGAGCAGCAGCTCGCGGCACGGGTAGAGGACGACCTGCTCGACCTCGCCGTCGGGCAGCGAGCGCTGGTCGGCGACGGAGAACTCGCGGATCTCGGCGATCTCGTCGCCGTCGAACTCGATGCGCAGCGGGTGGTCGGCCGTGGTCGGGAAGACGTCCACGATGCCGCCGCGCACGGCGATGTCGCCGCGGCGGGCGACCATGTCCTCGCGGGTGTAGGCGAACTCGGCCAGGCGGGCCATGAGTTCGGTCGGGTCGACCTCGTCGCCCCGGGTCAGGCGCACGGGCTCGCGGCGGGCGGCCGCCGGGGAGATGGGCTGCACCACCGATCGCGCCGCCGCGACGATGATCCTCGGCGCCCGTTCGGCCATCACGGCGGACAGCACCTCGAGGCGGCGACCGATCGTGTCGGCCGCCGGCGACAGACGCTCGTGCGGCAACGTCTCCCAGCTCGGGAACTGCGCCACCTCGCCGTCGTACATCCCCGACAGTTCGTCGGCGAGTTCCTCACACTCGCGCTCGGTGGCGGTGACCACCAGCAGCGGCGCGCGCTCGGCCAGCGCGCCCACCAGGAACGGGCGCAGCGACTCCGGCGCGCGCACCACCGCGGCGTCGCGGTCCAGGCCCGCGCGGAGGTCGGCCAGCGCCGGGTTGGAGATGACCGCACCGGCCAGACCGGACAGCGCGGCGGTCGTGGAGGTGACGGCGGGGGCGGTGGAGGTCACGCGTGCGGGTCCTTCAGGGTAGGGGCGACATCGGCAGGCGGGGGTCGGCTGCGCGGCGGGCTCGGGGCGGGCGACCTCGCGCGTCGGGGCGCGACGCACTCTCCCCTGCCAGATGCTCCACTCTAACGGCGCGGGGGCACCGGTAGCCTGTGCGTATGCGCGAGACCACACACGCCGTCGACCCCAGTCCCGCCGCCGGCACGACGGGCGGCGGTTCGCGGGTCTTCACCGACCGGTGGATCGGCGTGCTGCTGGCGATCGGCTCGGCCATCGCGCTGGTCGCGTCGTTCCAGCTCAGCCTGGACAAGATCCGGCTGCTGGAGAACCCGGACTACACGCCCGCGTGCAATTTCTCCATCCTCATGAGCTGCAAGAGCGTCATCAACTCGGAGCAGGGCGCGGCGTTCGGCTTCCCCAACCCGTTCATCGGGCTCGTCGGGTACGGCATCGTGATCGCGATCGGCGTCGCCGCCGCGTCCGGCGTGCGGTTGCCCCGCTGGTACTGGGTGGGCACGCTGCTGGGCCTGACGTTCGCCTCCGGGTTCGTGCACTGGCTGGCGTTCCAGTCCATCTTCTCGATCCAGGTCCTGTGCCCGTGGTGCATGGTCGTGTGGGCCACCACCATCCCCATGTTCTGGTACACGCTGCTGCACGTACTGGCCAAACTCACGGCGGCCCGGTGGGTGCGCACACTGCAGCAGTGGCATCTCGTGCCGGTGGTCGTGTGGTTCCTCGCCGTGGCGGGCGTCATCCTGTGGGCGTTCTGGGACTTCTACTGGGCGGACTTCTTCGCGAACCTCTGATCCGGCGGCCCTCGCCCTGCACCCCGTCGGCGTCGGCGGCCACCTGCAGGCGCTGGCGCGCGCTGCTGGCACCCGCGAACACCGGCGGATACCTACTAGAGTCCAATGCCTCACAGTGGACTGCCGCAAATCCGAAGTGCGGGCATGATCACTAGGCGTACGGGCTGAGAGCCCGCTGACAGAGAGGTGGAAACAATGATCACGTCCCTCACCCGAAATTGGTGGGTCCAGCTGATCCGCGGTGTCCTGGCGCTCGTACTCGGCATCACCGCGCTGATCGCCCCCGGCTCGAGCCTCATGCTCGCGGTGTTCCTCGTGGCGGCGTTCGCGATCGCAGACGGCGCTATGACCATCACCACGGGCCTGGGGCTGCGCGGACACAGCGGCTCGTCGAGCCTGTTCATCGGAGGCGGCGCGCTCTTCATCGTGCTCGGCCTGGTCGTGCTGTTCTGGCCGTCTATCACCGTGACCGCGCTGGTGCTGCTCTTCGCGATCTGGCTGATCGCCTCCGGTGCGCTGCTGGTCTACGGCGCGTCCACCCTCCGGACCGTCGTCGCCAACGCGTGGATCATGGGTGCGGTCGGCGTTGTGATCGCCGTGGTGGGACTCGGCCTGGCGCTGTTCGGGCCGTCGACCATCGAGAATTTCCTGCCGTTCGCCGGTTGGTTCGGCGTGATCGTCGGTTTGATCATGATCGCCGTCTCGTTCCGTCTACGCAGTGATGCCGCCAAGCTCTCGAGCGCCCCGGTGGCCGACGAGGTCTGATTCTCGGACCGACCGTTCAGGCAGGCCGTGACTGCCGAACCTGCTGACACGAATGCCCCCGCTGCCCGCTATTCGAGGGCCGCGGGGGCTTCGTTCTTTCCGGCGGGCCCTGTTCTTCTCGGCCGGTGCCTCGCAGAGGGTGGCGGACTCACCGGGGACCTCACGTGCGCTCACGGGCCCGCGTCACTTACGGTGCGCTCAGGGCCGAGCCGGCCCCGGGCGCAGATCGCGCCCGGCCGAGTCGCCGGCCGGATGACTGCGGCTGGAGTACTTCGCCATGACACCTGACTCGAGCGACGGCGCGGGATCGAGGTGCGACAGGCCGTTGAAGCAGAGATTGACGATATGCGCGGCCACCTCCTCCTTGGGCGGAGTGCGCTCATCAAGCCACCATTGCGCGGTGCCGGAGACCATGCCGACCAGGGCCTGGGCATAGACGTTCGTGGTGACCGGGTCGAACCCGCGGGCCACGAACTCCTCCTCGAGGATGTAGGTGACACTGGCCGTGGCATCGTTGAGCAGCGTCGAGTACGAGCCACCGTTGTTCAGCGACGAATCACGCACCAGGATCCGGAACCCGTCGGTGCGCTCCTCCACGTAGCGAAGCAGCGCCATCGCGGCGCGCTCGATGCGGCGGCGCGACCCCTCGCCCTCCAACGCCTCGGTGATCTCGGCACCCAGATAGGCCAGCTCGCGGTCACACACCACCGCGTACAGGCCCTCCTTGCCGCCGAAGTGCTCGTAGACGACCGGCTTGGACACGCCTGCGACCGACGCGATCTCCTCGACAGTGGCCGCGTCGTAACCGTACTCGGCGAAAATCCGGCGGCCCACCTCGACCAACTGCTGCCGGCGTTTCGCCGCTGACATCCTGGTACGCGGCGCCGGCGTCATTTCCGACTGACCTGTCATGTGGTGTCGCCTCCCTCGACGGAAAAGCCTAGTCGGAGCATTGAACGCGGCCGACCGATCAGGGGTCGGACTCCCCCGTGTGGGCTGCTAGCGGCCAGGCCACCCATCCGGGAACAGGTAGGCGACAGTGGGGCCGTGCTCGTATGCCAGACTGGGGAGTGGCCCGCGCGCGGGCCGTTCCCCCGTGGTGTAATTGGCAACACTCCTGATTTTGGTTCAGGCATTTCAGGTTCGAGTCCTGGCGGGGGAGCTCGAGCACTCCCGACCTTCGCCGCGCACGTGAAGGTGCCGCGGGTCGCGCGGAGGATGACTCCTGGAAGCCAGCGCGTTGTCGGACGCGGACCTTCTCATCAGTCCAGCCGACTAGTTGCCGCCCAATGCTCCATCCTCAAAGAGGGACGACCCGCACAGACGGTCGCCCTCGAAACCCATCTCTTGACGCCACGCCATGTCCGAGCAGTTCGATTCCAGGTATCGACTCTCGGCTGCACCCGGCTGATTGGCACAGAACTCGGTGTTCTGGATCGTCCCGTCTGACATGCGAGACGGCCCGGGGGTCCCGAACAGGCACTCGACGACCGTCGGCGCCGCCGTTGTCGGTACAGCGGCCGCTGTCGGCGCAGTAGGTTCGTCGTCGGCTGGTGGCGCCGGGGCGTCTGTTGCTATCTCGATGTCGCTCAGATTCAACACGAAGACTTCGGTAATCGGCCCGCCACCAGTCGGAGCGTTGATCAGCAGCTCGGATTCAGGGTCGACGTCGTCTTTGATCCAGACGACTCCTCGATACTTGTCACCGGTCTGGACGTTCACGGCGTCGAGCTCGTCAATATCGCCGCAACTCCGCGAGATCGTCCGCTCCTTCTCGATGTAGCCGTCGCGCGTGCGTTCGCGGATCGTGCCCGTATTAAGTACTTCCCGAGTCCCGTCGCCGGACTTCACGTCTACATCGACCTGAATGGCAACAGAGTCGTCCGGTGCCCCACTGCAGGCCCCGGGAACGAATACTCGCTCGATCGTGACGTCAGCGGTGTAACTCGGCCCGCTGATGGTGAACACCTCCCCGAGAGCGATAGGTACTTCAGCGGGCCCAGCCGGAGCCGAACTCGAGGTGATCGGCGTGGGCAGCGCTTCGGATTCCGAGTCGGATTGAGCGGAACATCCGGCAAGAACCAGGACGGCCGCCGCCGCAGCGAAAAGAGCAGAGCGCATATCGGACCTTTCATGGGTGCGCCAGATGTTAGGCAGAGGCACACGCTCGCTGAGCATTTTCGCGTATCCGCGATGTACTCAGAGAACGGACCGCGATGGGTGTCGCAGCGCTCCTACTCCCCCGCGGTGGGATGAACACGTAGCCGCTGCCCAGTCGGCCTCCGCCTAGAAGATGCCGCCGAAGATCCCCACCGCCAGAACCAGCAGCAGGATCGCCACCACTGCCAGCACCGTCAGCGCGGGCTGGCGCGAGCGGCGCGGCCTGCGCTCCACCTCGGCATCGGGCCGGAACGCCGGGTCGTTGTCGGGTCGGCCTGGTCCGTTCATCCCCGTCACGTGAACCGCTCCTCCTCCATCCGTGCGTACGTCTCCAGCAGCTCGAGGGCGTGCTCGCCTGCGGCGCCCTCGGCCTGCAGGCCGGTGCGCATCGACTCGAGCATCTCGCGGCCGTGCGGGAACGGCGGCAGCAGCGGGACGTCCGGATCGGTGATCGCGTCGATGACCGTGGGCCGGTCCGCGGAGAACGCCTCCTCCAGCGCCGGCACCAGCTGGTCGGGCTCCTCGACCCGGATCCCCCGCAGGCCGAGCAGCTCGGCGTAGGCGGCCATGTCGAACTCCGGCACCTCCTGGGAGCGCGCGAACCGCGGCTGCGACTCGCTCTCCCGCTGCTCCCAGCTCACCTCGGCCAGATCGCGATTGCTGAGCACCACGATCACCATGGTCGGGTCCTCCCAGGCGGGCCACGCCTCGGCCACGGTGATCAGCTCGTTAATCCCGATCATCTGTACTGCGCCGTCGCCGGCCAGCACGGCCACCGGCTTGGCGGGTGCGGCGGCCTTGGCGGCGATCGCGTACGGGATGCCGCAGCCCATCGAGGCCAGCGTCGACGACAGGTGCGCGGGCACGGAGGTGGGCAGATCCATCTGCCGCACGTAGTGATAGACACTGCTGCCCACGTCCACGGCGAGGCGCGCGTCGTGCGGTATGTGGTCGGCCAGCCGCCGAGCGACCAGCTCGGGATTGAGCCCGCGCGCGGGCACCTCGGAGCGCTCGCGGGAGATCTCCCGCCACTGCCGCACCCATGTCTCGACGTCGCCACGCCAGGCGGAGCGGTCCTTCTCCGCCACCCGCCCGAGCAGCTCACGCAGCGCGTGCGCGGCATCGCCGACCAGGCCCACCTCGATCGGATACCGGTTCGCCAGGTGTACCGGGTCCAGGTCGATCTGCACGGCCCGCGCCTGCCCGGGCTTCGGGTAGAACTCCGTCCAGGGGTCGTTCGATCCGACTATCAGGAGGGTGTCGCAGTTCTGGAGGATGCGCGCGCTCGCCGTCGTCCCCAGATGCCCCATGGTCCCACCCACCAACGGTGACGACTCGTCGACGTACGGCTTACCCAACAGGCTCATCGTCACGCCGGCGCCCAGGCGGTCGGCCAACTCCATGAGCTCGGCCTGTGCCCCGGCCGCACCGCGCCCGGCGAGGATCGCGATCCGCTCCCCCGCGTCGAGCACGTCCACCGCGCGCGCCACATCGTCGTCACGAGGCGTGGTGACCCCGTGGGTCCACTCGGGAGCGGTGACCACCACCCCGTGCTCCTGGTCGAGGTCGTCCCCCAACTCCGGCGCGGGTGCGTTCTGCACGTCGTGCGGGAGGATTACCACCACCGGCGTGCGGTGCGTGAGCGCGGAACGGAATGCCCGGTCGAGCACGAACGGCACCTGCTCGGCCGACGCGACGGTCTGCATGTACGGCCCTGCGACGTCGGAGAAGACGTCACCGAGGTTGATCTCCTGCTGATAGCCGGAGCCGAGCACGCTGGTGTGCTGCTGCGCGACCAGGGCCACCACCGGCACGCTGTCGAGTTTGGCGTCGTACAGGCCGTTGATGAGGTGCATCGCGCCCGGACCCTGGGTGGAGGTCACCACGCCGACGGCGCCCGAGTACTTGGCGTCGGCCACCGCCATGAACGCCGCGGACTCCTCGTGCCGCGCGCGCCCGAACGCCGGGGCGATGTCGGAACGGCGCAACGCGCCGAGCAGGGGGTTGTTGCCGTCCCCGGCGTATCCGTAGATCCGTTCGACGTCCCAGGCCACCAGTCGTTCGACGACGAGGTCGGCCACCGTCCTGTCCGTGCTCATACGCGTGTCCTCTCCACTCGTCGGTCCGTGAGTGGCCCCCACCGTAGGGGTCGCCTCCGACACGCTCCACCGGTCTGGTAGCGGACCCGCGACAGCGGTTGTCCGGCGGGCGGGGTGGGTCTACCGTGCGCGGCATGGACACGGACCTGAAAGCCCTTGCACTGGTGTGCTCGCTCAAGGCCTCTCCCGCCGAGTCGAGCAGTGACCTCATCGCCCGGCAGATCCTCGACGAGTTGGCCGGTCACGGCGTGACCGGTGAGACCGTCCGCGTCGCCGACTACGATGTGCGCCCGGGTGTCGACGACGACATGGGCGACGGCGACCAGTGGCCCGCCATCCTCGAGAAGATCAGGGCCGCCGACATCCTGGTTTTCTCCACACCCACCTGGGTCGGCCACATGTCGAGCATCGCGCAGCGCGTGCTGGAGCGTCTGGACGCGCAGCTGTCCGCCACCGACGACGACGGCCGGCCGGCGATGTTCGGCAAGGTCGCCGTGGTCTCGGTGGTGGGCAACGAGGACGGCGCGCACAAGATCATCGCCGACACGTTCCAGGGACTCAACGACATCGGGTTCACGATCCCCGCCCAGGGCGGCACCTACTGGAACCACGAGGCGATGAACCCCAAGGACTACAAGGACCTCGACGAGACACCCTCCGCCGTGGCGTCGACCATCACCACGCTCTCGTCGAACGCGGTGCATCTCGCACGGTTCCTCAAGGCAGCGCAGTACCCGGCGGTCGGGTAGCCGACGCGGCGCGCCCGCTCAGCCCTTCGCGCCCCGTTCGACCGCGCTGCGGACGGTGTATCGCAGGAACGCCGGGAACGCGACCGCGCAGATCACCACGCCGATCACGACGAGCACGCCGCCACCGGCCGCCGCGACCGCGGTTCCCACCGACGCCGCCGCCACGCCGTGGGCGACGTCGCCGATCCGCGGCCCGCCGGCCACCACGACGATGAACACGCCCTGCAGGCGACCACGCATCTCGTCGGTGGCCGACTCAAGCAAGATGGCCTGACGGAACGCGGCCGAGACCATGTCCACCGCACCGCCGAACGCCAGCGCCGCGAGCGCCAACCACAGCCACCAGGCCGAGCCCTCGGGTGAGGCCGCACCGACGAACACGCCGAACGCGACCATCGCCAGGCCCCACAGCGCCACGCACACCAGCACCGCCAGGCCCTGCCGTCGCACACGCGGGATCCAGCCGGAGAACACACCGCCCAGCACGGCGCCGACGCTCATCGCGGCGAACAACAGCCCGAGCGCGGTCCCGCCGGTCGCGGGGTCACCGAAGGACTCGGTGGCGATCTGCGGGAAGAGCGCCCGCGGCATGCCGAAGACCATGGCGATGATGTCCACGAGGAATGAGGCCAACAGGATGCGGCGGGTGGCCAGGTAGGCGAACCCGTCGATCACCGACCGCAGCCCCACCGAGGGGCGCTCCCCCGACACCTGCTGGGGTGGGAGCCGGTAGACGGCGTACAGCGTCGCCAGCAGCGCCACCGAGTCCAGGAGATACAGCGACTCCAGCCCGAGCACCGGGATGAGGATGCCCGCCGAGAGCGGCCCGACGATCGCGCCGAACTGCATGACGGTCATGTTGAGCGCGGAGGCCGAGGCCAACTGATCGGACGGGACGAGCTTCGGGATGATCGCCGACCGGGTGGGCTGGTTCACCGCGAAGAACGCCTGCTGCACGGCGAGCAGCCCCATCACCAGCCACACGTTCTGGTTCCCGGCGGCGGCCTGCAGCCAGAACAGCGCGGCGGTCGCGATGAGGCCGGTGGTGGTGATCATGAGCAGCGTGCGCCGGTCGAACGCATCGGCCAACGCCCCGCCCCACAGGCCGAACACGATGAGCGGCACGAACGCGAACACGCCGGTGAGGCCGACATAGGCGGAGTTGCGGGTGATCTCGAAAACCTGTTGCGGCACCGCGACTATGGACAGCTGCGCGCCGATGACCGTGACGATGTTGGCGAGCCACAGTCTGCGGAAGTCCGGCTGCCTCAACGGCCGGGTATCGGCGAGCTGGCGCCTCAGAACTGACACCCGGGGCAGGCTACTCGGCCGCGAGACGGTCCGGATCGTCGGAGTGACCCTCTATCCTCGGACGCGAACGTCCAACACCGTCGGTAGTTGCGCAGATGTTGCGCAGCCGCCCATCCCCCACACGGCGCTGCCACGCCCGAGGAGACTTGATGACGACACCGCAGACCGATCGCGCCCAGACCGCGGTCATCGTCCTGGCCGCCGGCTCCGGCACCAGGATGAAGAGCGCCACCCCCAAGATGCTGCACCGCGTGTGCGGGCGGACCATGCTCGGTCACGCCCTGCACGCCGCGGCGGGGATCGAGCCGGACGCGATCGTCGTGGTGGTGGGTCACCAACGCGAGCAGGTCTCCGCCGCGGTGGCGGAGCTGTCGGCCGACCTCGGGGTGCCCGTGTCGACGGCCGTCCAGGAGGAGCAGAGGGGCACTGGTGACGCGGTCGTGGCCGGCATGTCCGGGCTGCCCGCCGACTTCTCCGGCACCGTCCTCGTGACCACCTCCGACATCCCACTGCTGGACAGCGAGACGTTGCGCGAGGTGGTGAGCCGCCACGACATGAGGCCACGGGCGGCGGTCACCGTCCTGACGTCGACGGCGCCCGACCCCACGGGGTACGGCCGCATCGTGAGAAACGACGACGGCGAGGTGCTCAGGATCGTCGAGCACAAGGACGCCTCGGAGGACGAGAAGGCGATCAACGAGGTCAACTCGGGCATCTACGCGTTCGACGCGCAGGTCCTGCGGGACAAGCTCGGGCAGCTGAGCACCGACAACTCGCAGGGCGAGCTGTACCTCACCGACGTCATCCAGCTGGCCCGGCAGGCCAACGGACTCATCCGCGGACACCGCGTCGAGGACGCGGACCTCGTGGCGGGCGTCAACGACCGTGTGCAGCTGGCCGCGCTGGCCGGTGAGATGAACCGCCGTCTGTGCGAGTCGGCCATGCGCGCCGGGGCGACCATCGTCGACCCGTCCAGCACGTGGCTCGACGTGGGCGTGGAGATCGGACGGGACGTGACGATCCTGCCCGGCACGCACCTGGCGGGCGCGACCGTCGTCCACGACGGCGCGACCATCGGCCCCGATACCACCCTGCAGGACACGACCGTCGGCGAGGGTGCCACGGTCGTGCGTTCACATGCGGTGAGCGCCACAGTCGGGGCTGGCGCCGAGGTCGGCCCGTTCGCGTATCTGCGGCCCGCCGCGGACCTCGGTGCGAACAGCAAGATCGGTACGTTCGTCGAGGTCAAGAAGTCGACGATCGGCGCCAACACCAAGGTGCCGCACCTGACCTATGTGGGGGACGCGACCATCGGTGAGCACACCAACATCGGGGCGTCGAGCGTGTTCGTCAATTACGACGGGGTGAACAAGAACCGTACAGTGATCGGCGATCACTGCCGCACCGGTTCGGACACCATGTTCGTCGCACCGGTGACCGTCGGAGACGGGGCCTATTCGGGCGCGGGTACCGTGATCAAGGACGACGTCCCGCCGGGCGCCCTCGCGGTGTCCGGAGGACGGCAGAGGAACATCGACGACTGGGTGATCAAGAACCGGCCGGATTCCGGCTCGGCAGAGGCCGCCCGTCGTGCCCGGAACGACTCCCAGAAGGACGGACTCACGCAGTGAGCGAGTGGATCGACAACCAGAAGAACCTGATGTTTTTCGCGGGGCGCGCGCACCCCGAGCTCTCCGATCAGGTCGCCGCAGAGCTGGGGGTCGAGGTCACCCCGCAGACTGCCCGGGACTTCGCCAACGGCGAGATCTTCGTCCGCTTCGAACAGTCGGTCCGCGGCTGCGACGCGTTCGTGCTCCAGAGCGCCCCGGCCCCGCTGAACAAGTGGATCATGGAGCAGCTCATCATGATCGACGCGCTCAAGCGCGGCTCCGCCAAGCGGATCACGGCGGTCCTGCCGTTCTACCCGTACGCGCGCCAGGACAAGAAGCACCGCGGGCGTGAGCCGATCTCGGCCCGCCTCATCGCCGACCTGCTCAAGGCCGCCGGCGCCGACCGCATCATCACGGTCGACCTGCACACCGACCAGATCCAGGGCTTCTTCGACGGTCCGGTCGACCACATGCACGCCCAGGGGCAGCTGTCGGACTACGTGCGTCAGCACTACGGGACCGACAACATCGTCGTGGTCTCTCCCGACGCCGGCCGCGTCAAGGTGGGCGAGAAGTGGGCCGACGCCCTCGACGGCGCCCCGCTGGCGTTCGTCCACAAGACCCGCGATCCCAACGTGCCCAACCAGGTCAAGTCCAACCGCGTCGTCGGTGACGTCGAGGGCAAGACCTGCGTGCTCATGGACGACATGATCGACACCGGCGGCACCATCGCCGGCGCGGTCAAGGTCCTCAAGGACGCCGGTGCGGGCGACGTCATCATCGCCACCACGCACGGCATCTTCTCCGACCCGGCCGCCGAGCGCCTCGCCTCCTGCGGCGCCAAGGAGGTCATCACCACCGACACGCTGCCGATCCCGCCGGAGAAGCGCTTCGAGAACCTCACCGTGCTGTCCATCGCGCCGCTGCTGGCCCGGACCATCCACGAGGTCTTCGAGAACGGCTCGGTGACCAGCCTGTTCAACGGTTCCGCGTAGGGGCGACCATGGACGCGACGATCTACCACAACCCCCGCTGCTCCAAGTCGCGGCAGGCTCTCGAGCTGCTGCGGGAGCGGGGCGTGGAGCCGACGATCATCAAGTACCTCGACACCCCGCCGACGGTCGAGGAACTGCGCACGCTCATCGCGGACGCCGGGCTCACGGTGCGGCAGGCCGTCCGCGTCAAGGAGGCGGAGTTCACCGAGCTCGGCCTGATCGACGCCTCGGATGACGAGCTCCTCGCCGCGATGGTCGCCCACCCGCGGTTGATCGAGCGGCCCTTCGTCGTCACCGACAAGGGCACCCGCCTCGCGCGTCCCACCGCGGAGGTCGAGGACATCCTCTGACGCGTCCCCGCCGGCGCCCCGCGAGCACCCGGACCCGCCGTTCCCTTTCGAGGGGGCGGCGGGTCTCGCGCGCTCCGGGCTCGCGGAGTGTGAGCCCCGCCCGATTTGGGGCACGCCCCGGGCGACGCTAGGCTGGTCGGGTCATCTCGGCGAGGGAGGACCCCTACGGGTCGCTCCGTTATCGACGCGATCACCTCGGGCTCCCGCCTCGGGTGCGCTTCGCGCCGGGCCGGAAATACCCACACAGAGGTCATCGCATGTCTGAGAACAAGATCACCGCCGCCGTCCGGACCGAGTTCGGCAAGGGCGCCTCCCGCCGCGCGCGCCGCGACTTCAAGGTCCCCGCGGTGCTGTACGGCCACAACACCGAGCCCCGCCACCTGCTGCTGGGCGCGCTGGAGTTCGCCGCCATCCTGCGCCACAACGGCACCAACGCCCTGCTGACCCTTGACATCGAGGGCGAGGAGCAGCTGGCTCTGCCCAAGCAGATCGACGTGCACCCGCTGACCCGCGTCATCGAGCACACCGACCTCATCGTCGTGAAGAAGGGCGAGAAGGTCGTCGTCGAGATCGCCGTGCTGGTCACCGGCGAGGCCGCCCCCGGCACCCTCGTCACCACCGACGCCGACGTCATCGAGGTCGAGGTCGAGGCGACCGACATCCCCGAGGACTTCGAGATCTCCGTCGCGGGCGTCGAGGCCGGCACCCAGATCACCGCCGCCGACGTCACCCTGCCCGCCGGCGCCACCCTGATCTCCGACCCGGAGACGCTGCTGGTCAACGTGATCGAGGCTCCGTCGGGCGCCGATCTCGAGGCCGACGAGGAGTCCGCCCCCCAGGGCGAGGCCGCCGAGGACGCCGCGAAGGCCGCCGAGGAGGGCTGATCCCCTACCGCCGCGCTGTAGCGGCCAACGGCCACGGGCCCGGAGACGACCAGAGTGTCGTCCCGGGCCCGTTCCGCATTTCCCCACCCGAACATCCGCTCCCCCGCCTGGCGTCTCGCTCCCCCGCCTGGCGTCTCGCTCCCGTGCCTGCACGGCCAAATACACCGCCGCTCCTCACGATGGCGTCCGGCCCGCCCGCCGGTGCGCGCGAGACGCCATGCCGGGGCGCGGCTATGGGGGTCCGGCGGATTCACGCGGGGCGCGGCTGTGGCGGGCCCTGCGGATTCAC
>NZ_KV823698.1:0-2018 GCF_001815995.1 Dietzia sp. HMSC21D01
GCGCCCCGCGACGGCGCCTGCGGCGGCTGAACCGGCGCTGACCAGCGCGGGTAGAGCGCTGCGGCGCTGCGGCGCGGACTGCCTACAGCGCGTGCTCCTGGAGGGGCCGACCCTGCGCGTCCAGCAGCGGGGTCAGCCCCCGCCGGTGCCGTCGTTGCGCCACAGGTAGCAGACGCCGGTCCGGCTGTCGCGCAGGATCTCGAGGCGCCCGCCGAACCCGACCGACTCGGAGTGGATCTTCTCGAACCGCTTGTCCTTCTTCGCCATGCGCTCATCGTCGCACTGGTCCACCACGCCTCCCGCGCACGCCGTGCCCACACACCGCGGCCATTGCGCATCTACTCGCTCACCGGGCGGCGTGGATGACGACGACGACGAGCTCGACCTCCCCGGAGGGGGTTCAGGAGTCGTGCGAGCGGGTCAGTCCGCGTGTCGCCTCGGCGACGGCACGATCGGGGGCGCGGAGTTCATACGAGGCGGGTTGCGGGGTGGGCGCCGGGTCCTGAGCGCGGGCGCGGGCGGTGAAGGGGCGTGCGCCCGGTCCGCTGATGAGCCGGACCGCGACGACCACGCCCACGAAGACCATGAGCGTGAACAGGGCGGGCAGCATCCAGGTGGTGTTCGTGAGCAGGGCGGCACCGGCGTCCAGCTCCGCGGCGGCTACGGCGCCGGTCAGGGACGTGGTGATCGTGGTCAGAGTGCTCATGGTGGGGCCTCCCGTCTTTCGCGTCTGTCAGGGATTCGGAGTCCTCCCGCGTCGGGATGGGTGGCGGGCCCGGGTTGTTCCCCGAGGCGCGCGTGACGGGGGTCGGGGTGACCCTGATCCTGACCCGGATCTTCGGTCCGCACGGCGTGAACATGCGGCGGCGGGGGTTATGTTGGTGGGAGTCCCACCCGGCCCCGAGTCTCGAATCGAGTCACCATGAACGAGCAGTACCCGCGGCGGCAGGACGGGCCGTGGACCGAGGGCGGCCACGACGACCGGGACCGCTCGGCGCTGCCGGACCACCTGAACCCCACCGAGCAGTTCCCCACGGCGTCGTACCCGGCGGAACGGTTCTCCGATGACCGGGCCGCGACCGAGCAGTTCCCGGGCGAGCAGTTCCCGACCGAGCGCCTGCCGACCGCCGAGAGCGTCGAGCGCTACTCGGGGCACCGTCAGCCGGAGCCCTACTCCCCACCGTCGGAGCCCCAGCACTACGGGCGGCCAGTCGACCACCAGCCGTTCGCGCGGCCAGCCGAGCCCCAGCCCTACGGGCGACCGGCCGAGCCGCTGGCCCACGAGGGCGGTTTCCCCTACGGCATGCCGCCGGCCGCGCCGTACGGGGCGCCCTCGCCCTACGGGTACGGCGACCCGTACATCCCGCAGCATCTGCACGTGCCCCCGCCGCAGTTCCAGCAGGGCCCGTATCCGCAGCAGTTCGGCTACCCGCCGATGCAGCAGACCGTCTACGTGCACGGCGCCCCGGCGAGGCGGGTCAACCACGCGCTGCACCTGGTCCTGACGATCGTGACGTTCGGGCTCTGGCTGCCGGTGTGGATCATTCTGGCGATCGCCAACTCCTGACGCGCCCCGGCCACCGCTCGGTGATGAGCGCGGTCACCTCGTCGACCCACTGTTCGTCCAGCGCGGCGTCGCGACTGACGAGGAGCCGGAAGATCGCCGCGCCCGCGACGACCTCGGCGAGCACCGGCAGCGGGTCATAGGCGCGGCGGGTCCGGCCGAACCGTGACTCGAACGCGGGCAGGTCGCCGGCCAGCCGCGCGATCATCCGGCAGGCCATGGTGCGGTCGACACTGGCGCGGGGTGGGCAGGTCACGGCGGCCGTAGTGACCTCGGCGGCCTTGGCGGCTGCCGCCGGGCCCGAGCCGGAGTCGCGGGCCATCCGGCTGTTGGCCCGACTGGCGCGGGGTCGCGAGGAGACCAAGTCGAAGATGGCGCTGATGGCGCACGCGCTCAAGCGCGGCTGCGGAGGCGCGGCCGGCGCGGCGACGGTGGCCGCCGCGAGAGACCGCGG
>NZ_KV823699.1:0-688 GCF_001815995.1 Dietzia sp. HMSC21D01
GAGCGGTGAGCGTGCGCGGCGCGGGCGAGACGGTCCGCCCCCTCCGGCCCGAGCGCGGCGGCGGTGTCGGTCTTGGTCGCCGTGGCCCACACCGGGCTCACCCCGATAACGTCCGGCACCGGACCCGGACCCGCCAGCGCGGCGGCGAGCTGGGAATCCGACTCGATCGACAGCCCCACCATGAGGTGGTCCGGCATCGCCGCGCGAGCCCGGGCGAACGGAATGTCCCGCTGCCCGACGTGCAGGTGCAGCCCCAGCTCGCGCGCGACGTCCGCGCGATCGTTGACGAACACCGGGACGACCCGGCCCGTCTCGGTGCAGGCCCTCGCGACGGCCTCGGCGACGGCGACGGCGTGGGTGGCGAACTCGTCGTCGTCGCCCTCCTTGTCCCGGACCTGGACCACGCCCACCCCGCCGAGCACCGCCTCGTACGCGATCCCCGGCACGGCGTCGCGCCCGCCGCCGAGGTGCGGATCGGTGACCAGGTAGAGCCGCCAGTCGACGCCGGCGCCGCGGTCGAGCCGAGCCTCGCCCACGTCCCGGTCGGGCCGTGCGTCGCTCACTCCGTCGTCACCGTGACCAGACCCGCGATGTCCTCGGGGGTGAGCGTGTGGAGCGCGTCCAGCCACGCCACCGCGAAGCTGCCGGGCCCCGCGGACGTGCGGCCGGCGACCGTCCCCGCGGCCCC
>NZ_KV823700.1:0-1965 GCF_001815995.1 Dietzia sp. HMSC21D01
GACCACCTCGCGCCCCGGCCGCCGCTGTCGCGGCCGAGCCGGGGCATCGGGCAGGCCTACCCGGAGGACGCTTCGGTGCCGCCGCTCGCCGCGGGTGCGTACAGCGGCGAGGCGGCCATCAAGCCGCTCGGCTCGGAGGACGACGAGGACGAGATCCGCGACGAGGTCGAGCGGTTCGACGCCGCCCGCATCGACGGCGGGTCGGACCTCGAGCGGGCGCCGTCCGGCCGCCACGGGGCGGACTCCGCGGAGAGCGCGGAGGAGGAGACCGGCCGGCTGTCGGTCGCGGAACTCGCCGCGAAGGTGGGCGCCACGCCGTCGGCTGGGAGACGCCGCCGGCGCCGCTCGGATGACGACGAGCAGCCCGCGCACGACGATGGTGACGAGGCCGACGGCCGCGAGCGACCGGGCGTCGACCCCGACGTCGAGCAGACCGCCCGACTCCACCTCCCGCCGGACATCAGGGACTGACGCCGGCCACGGATTCCGGCGCGGCGGGCGAGCGGACGACCGGACGTCCCGGACAAACCGGTCGTGACGTGGTGCAATCCGCGGCCGACTAGAGTCGGGACCACCACCGGCGGCGGCCTGGCCCGCCCGCCGGCCCATCGTGTCCACGCCCCCTGCCCCGCAAGGAGTCCCATGACCGAGCCCGCCCCCGTCGACGCCCAGTCCCGCGCGCGCCTGTCCGAGCTGGTCGCGGAGCTGGCCGTTGTCCACGGCCGCGTCACCCTGTCCTCGGGCCGCGAGGCCGACTACTACGTGGATCTGCGCCGCGCGACGCTGCACCACGAGGCGTCGCCGCTGATCGGCCGCCTGCTGCGCGAGCTCACCGCGGACTGGGACTTCGACGCCGTCGGCGGGCTCACCCTCGGCGCGGATCCGGTGGCCACGGCGATCATGCACGCGCCCGGCCGCCCGGTCGACGCGTTCGTCGTGCGCAAGGAGGCCAAGAAGCACGGCATGCAGCGCCGCATCGAGGGCCCCGACATCGTGGGCCGCCGCGTGCTGGTGGTGGAGGACACCACGACCACCGGCAACTCGCCGCTGACCGCCGTCGCCGCCCTGCGCGAGGCGGGCGCGGAGGTCGTGGGCGTGGCCACCGTCGTGGACCGCGCGACCGGCGCCGACGACGTGATCCGCGCGGAGGGCGTGGAGTACCGGGCGTTGCTCGGCCTGACCGACCTGGGATTGGAGTGACCTGAGGTGACGAACAAGACGACGACGACCACGACGACGACGAGGTCCGCCCTCGACCGCGTGCGGCAGGCGCTGACGGAGCGCGTGGGCGTGCTCACGGACACCTCTCGCCCGGAGGGGCCGGCGTTCCTCGCGGCGGCCGCGGGGACGGAGATCGCCAAGGCCACCGGCATCGGCGCGCTGGAGAAGCTGTGCAAGCCGCTCATCGTGCCGGCGGCGCTGGCGATCGCGCTGCGGGACGGCCGGCCCCTCTCGGCGGTCGACACCGCGCTGCTGTCGGCCACCGGGGCGGCGTACACGACGGGCGACGTCATCCTCATGCTCGGCGACGGGCACGCCAGCCGGGAGGTGGGCCGGCTGGCCGCGGGGGCGGCGGCGTTCGTGACCGGCCACCTCGCGCTGGGCGCGCTCATGCTGCGCTCGGGCCTGCGGTTCAAGCCTGTGCAGTCGGCCGTGCACGGCGTGGTCGCCGGGGCGGCCGCCGCGGTGCTCCTCGCGGAGGGCCGCGAGAACGCGCCGCTGGCCGCGTACGGCGGTCTGCTCGCGACGCTGTCGGCGCTGGCGACCTCGGTGGACCGCTCGCACGGACCGGCCGCGTCGGTGCTGGCGGTGGCCGGGCCGGTGTTCCTGCTCAGCGACTCGCTCATCCTCGCGCGCCGCAAGGTCAAGGGCGGCACGGTGCCGGCCTGCGCCCTGGACGTCGGCGTGATCGACACCTACGCCACCGCCGCGTTGCTGCTGCTCACCGGCGCCGCCGCCGCGGCC
>NZ_KV823701.1:0-13890 GCF_001815995.1 Dietzia sp. HMSC21D01
CCCCGACCTTGACCTCGGGCAGGAGTGAGTCGAGATGGCGCATAGCCACGGTCACGACCATGGTGCTGGGGGTCCTTCTCAGCAGACCGATCGCGGGAGGCGTCGTCGGCTGCTTATCGCGTTCTGCATCACCGCGAGCATCGTGGTGGCCCAAGCGGTGGGCAGCGTGGTCACTGGCAGTCTCGCGCTGTTGACCGACACCGCTCATGCATTGGCTGATGCGTCGGGATTGCTGGTTGCGGTCATAGCCGCGACGATGATGCTGCGGCCACCGAGCAGTAAACGGACCTGGGGATTCGCCCGGATCGAAGTCATCGCCGCACTAGGGCAAGCTGTCCTGCTGATCGTCGTCGGTAGCTATGCCGCGATCGAAGGCGTCCGCAGACTCTTCGAGCCCGCGGACGTGCCCGGTACCGAACTACTGGTGTTCGGAGTGATCGGCCTAGTGGCCAATATCGCCGCCATCGTGGTGCTGGCCTCCAGGCGAGAAGACAACTTCAACATGCGAGCGGCATTTCTGGAGGTGCTCAACGACGCTCTGGGGTCGGTGGGAGTGATCGTTGCAGCGATCGTCATCAACACCACCGGTTTCCAGCGAGCCGACACCATTGCCGCGCTATTCATCGCAGCCTTGATCATCCCGCGCGCGTTCACGCTTCTGCGGCAGACGGTTCGGGTGCTGATGGAGTACGCCCCCGTGGGACTCGATCTGGATGAGGTCCGAGAACACATACTGGAGCTGGACCATGTTCGGGACGTGCACGACTTGCACGCATCCATGATCGGGACCGGCCTGCCGGTCATCTCCGCGCATGTCGTGATCGATGATCAGTGCTTCGAATCCGGTCACGCACCGCAGATCCTGGAGGAGATCCTCACCTGCGTCAAGGAGCATTTCCCCGTCTCCATTGACCATGCCACCATTCAACTGGAGACCGCCGCCGTGCGTGACCGTGAATCTCCCGCAGTCCGACACGCTTGACCCGCTACGAGCCGGAGATGAACGGTTCACATTTCTGCACGATGGGTAGTGCGGGTCCGGCCAGCGGACTTGCTCGGCGCGGCGGCAGGAAAGGGATCGGCGGGCGCGGCCACCAATACGGGTGAAGGTACGACCCTGAAGGCCTCGGCAGGCTGGCCGACCCACGCGATCACCGCCCGAACCCGAGACTGGCTTTTTCTGATCAGCTGGGACCCGGAGTCCAAAAGAGCGGCGGCGGAGTGGGCGCATGCGAGCAGGCCCGGTAGTCCGCCGGCAGGTGGACGGCCCGCATGGCGCCGATCACGGGGGTGCGCAGAGCAGGCGCGAATCGGACCGGAGGACACCCGCTTCCTACGATAGTGATCATGTCGCCGTCGTCGAAGGCACCCTCGTCCAAGGCTTCTGCCACCGCCAGACCGCTGCGTACCCGCGGTGTGGTGCCGGTCGTGGTGCTGCTCGCGGTCGTGGCGGCAGGTGTGGTGGTCCCGCTCTCGCGAATGTCCACGGACCTGGCGCTCGAGCTCCTCGGCGTCCCAGACCCGGGCGTATTCACCACCGCCGGGCTCCCGGCGGTCCGCGCGATCGCCGAGCTGCTGGCATCGGTGGCGGTGGGAATGGCGCTGTTCGCCGCGTTCTTCACCCCGCCGCAGAAAGACAAGACCCTCGACGTGGACGGCTACCGCGCACAGCAAATCTCCTCGTGGGTCAACATCGCGTGGGCGATCGCGGCGGCCCTGCTCATCCCGCTGACCCTGTCCGACGTCTCCGGGCGCACGCTCTGGCAGTCCCTGCCGCCGGACCAGTGGATCGTGGCGATCACCGAGATCGAGGTGGCATCCTCGTGGCGCTGGGCCGCGATCATTGCACTGGTCGCCGGGATCGGTCAGCGGCTCACCGTGAGCTGGCGCTGGTCGGTCATCTGGCTGGGGGTCACGGTGCTCTCGCTCCTGCCCGTTGCCGCGACGGGCCACGCCTCGGGCGGCACCGCCCACGACATTGCCGCCAACTCGCTGATCATCCACCTGTTCGCCGCCGCGTTCTACGTGGGCGGGCTCGTCGCGGTGATCGCGCACGCGCTGCGCGGTGGCTCGCGCGTCGCGCTGGCCCTGCGCCGCTATTCGGTGGTGGCCACGGTGGCGATCGTCGCGCTCGGGCTGACCGGGATCATCAACGGGCTGGTCCGTCTGCACCCCGCCGACCTGCTGACCTCGACCTACGGGCTGCTGATTGTGGCCAAAGCGTTGTGCCTGGCACTGTTGGCGGTGTTCGGGCTGGCGGTGCGCCGACGCATCATCAACCGCATCGAGGGAACGTCGGCCAACGCCCCGGTGGACCGCGGAACGCTGCTGCGAATCGGACTGGTCGAAACGGTGATCATGGCGGGCACGCTGGGCCTGTCGGTCTCGCTCGGCCGCACCCCACCACCGGCACCGCTCTACGTGCCCACCCGGCAGGAGTCGCTGCTGGGTTTTGAGTTGCCGGGGCCGCTCTCCTTCGAGACGGTGTTCGGTCTGTGGCGCTTCGACCTGGTGCTGGGTCTGGCCTCGGTGATCCTGCTGGGCCTCTACCTCTGGGGGCTGGTCACCCTGCGCCGGCGCGGCGACTCCTGGTCGGCGGGACGGACCGCGTTCTGGGTGGCGGGCTGCGTGATCCTGTTCCTGACCACCAGCTCCGGTATGGGGATGTACATGATGGCCGACTTTTCCAGCCACATGGTCGGGCACATGCTCATCTCGATGCTCGCCCCGGTGTGCCTGGCGCTGGGCGGCCCGTTGACCCTGGCGCTGCGGGCCCTGCCGGCGGCGGGACGCGGCAACCCGCCGGGGCCGCGCGAGTGGATCGTGGAGTTCATCAACAACCCGCTCTCCCGATTCCTCACCCACCCGATCGTGGCCTCGGTGCAGTTCGTCGCCGGATTCTATCTGATCTACTTCGGAGGGTTCTTCCAGACGCTGGCGTCCGATCACCTGGGCCACATGTTCATGAACGTGCACTTTTTCATCAGCGGCTACCTGTTCTACTGGGTGATCATCGGCGTCGACGCGGCGCCCCGGCAGTTCTCGCCCTTCTTCAAGCTCATGGTGCTGCTCGGTTCGCTGCCGTTTCACGCCTTCTTCGGCATCATGCTCATGAACTCCCAGACCGTGCTGGCCGAAAGCTGGTACTCCGGGATCGGGCTGCCGTGGATCCCGGATCTGCTGCAGAGTCAGCAGGTCGGCGGCGGCGTGGCGTGGGCGGCGGGGGAGATCCCCCTGTTCATCGTCATGCTCGCCCTGGCCTGGCAGTGGTTCCAGACCGACATGCGTGAGGCGCGGCGCTCCGAGCGGCAGGCCGAGCGCGACGACGGCGCCGAGCTCAAGGCCTACAACGACATGCTCCGCGAGATGTCCGAAACCGACCGGAGGTAGGGAACCTGCGTGCCCTCGCCGGGCGAGGATGGTTCGCTCACACCCGCTCATTCGTTTCCCCCGGCACCCCTGCGATAGGAACGAGGAGGCGAGGACCCGGGGGCCTGTCCATCTGTCGTGGCGAGCAACCCCGCTACCAGGACTGCGAGGCCGATCACCGCGAAAGGAATCGAGAATGGGCGAGGAGCTAAGTCGCAGCGCACGCAGTCAGGCCGAGTTCACCGGCTCGCACTGGCGGGCAATGCGAGAATTTGTGCTCGTCGGCCTCACCGCCATCATCGCGGGCGGGCTTGTCGCCGCGGTCACCGGTCCCACCGGTTTCGACGAGGGTTCCTGGGTGGCGGCCTACCTGGTGCTCGTTGCGGGGGTCGCCCAGGTAGGGCTGGGCGTCGGACAGGCACTGCTTACTGACGGCACACTGTCCGGGGGCCGGCGTGTTGTCCAGCTCCTCGCCTACAACCTGGCCAACAGTGCGGTACTCGCTGGCACCCTGACCGGTTCCGTGGTCGCCGTGACCGTCGGCGGTGTGCTGTTGCTGGTATCGCTCATGTTGTTCCTGGCCACCGTGCGCCGGCCGCATTCGCGTACGTGGTACCTCGTGCTCTACCGCAGTGTTATTGCCATCCTCGCAGTGAGTGTGCCGGTGGGCGTCGTGTTGTCAGTTGTTCGCCACAGCTAAAGCCCCAGCAGCACCGGGGGAACAGGGCCTGGTCGGCTGGCCGCGCTGTCAGAGTTCCGGTGTCATAGGGCGCTGCTGTTTGACCCCGAGTTGACCACGATGCCCCGTTCTGCCAGCCATGCCGAGGGATCGACAGCCCGGGAACCGCCGTCGGCCCATACCTCGAAGTGCACGTGTGGGCCGGTAGAAAAGCCGCGGTTGCCCATCATACCGATTTGCTGACCAGCGACGACAGTGTCACCCACCTGGACTGCATTGCTCTCATTGTGGCCGTAGACGGTCATGAAACCGTCCGGCGACATGATCCGGATCCAGTTGCCGTACCCGGAGGCGGGGCCTGAATCGATGACGATTCCGTCGGTCGCGGCGAAGAGCGGCGTGCCGATGGCGTTGGCGACATCGAGACCTGAATGGGACGTTCCCCACCGGGGGCCGAAGGAGGACGTTGAGATACCCACTGCCGGAAGGGCCACAGTGGGGCGCCGCGCCTGCTCTTCGGCGATCTCACGCTGGTAGTTGAGTTCGGTGCCGCTTTGCAAACTGCCGACGAATGCCGCGGAGGTGGGTCCTGGCTCGCCTGCCACGTTCGTGTCATCGGAGGTGAGGGGGAGCGGAGCCGAGGGGGTCGCGGCCTGGGCATCTTTGGAGTGCGCGTCATCAGCGTTACCGGTCGGGTGCTCGTCGGTGGCGAGGAGGACGATCCGCTGATCATCGGTGGGGGCCGCCGCGGCGATCGAGGCGCCCGCGGCTAGGGCCACGACCGCGGTGATACTGCGGTGGTTATTCGGTGAAACCCGGCGATGGGCTCCCCGGCGCCGCCGCGGGGAGCTGGTCGACTGAGAGGCGTGCTTCGGTCCTGCTCGCTTCTCCACTGCGCTACCGACTCCCGTCGTCCTCTAACCGTGATCAATTCGTGACCTGATTCGCTCAAAGGTAGTGGCTGAGCGCGGGGGGTCGCAAGGCGGGTGGGCGCCCGTGACGATCGTCACGCGGAGAACTAGTGAGGCGCCCGGGTCTTTCGTCCGGAGTGAGGCCGAGGCTGAGCGTTCCAGGCGCGGCGATTGCTCCCCGATCGGGGAACGCATTCTCTCGCGGGCCGGGGCCCCGCGCTGGGGCTGATGATGGTCACGGATTACGCGTTGAGAGTGACATGATCGATATCTAGTTGTTATATTCGACCGTGTTGCCGACGAGGTCGGTCTCCCGCATCGCAGGGACGCGGGAGCACGTAATCCAACACACGATGGAGACAGCCCCCATGACCGACTCCACCCGGTCCGTGACCGTAGCCGAGCTCGCCGAGCGTTTGGGCGTGCACAACGCGACGTTGGCCGGCGGTCGCCATCGTGTCGACAGCGGAACCTCGACCGTGTCGCGGTTTGTTGGTAGCGCGGTCGTCGGCGCAGCGCTCTCGGGCGGCCTGGGCTTGGCTTTTGCCCCCGCCGCCGCCGCTCAACCTGTCGCGATTGAGCACGCCCAGGTCGTCGAGGCGATCCAGGCCGCGGCCGACCAGTTCGGCATCGGACCAGCCGAGATCCAGAGGATCGGCGACCAGTTCGGTGTCGCCCCAAATGAGGTCCGGCAGTACGCCGCCGGACTCGGGTTCGGCTCCCTCGACGAAGGCAGTCTCCCGCAGATCGGTGGTGCTGCGCATGCCCCTACATCAGGAGCGATCACCTCGGGGTTCGGTTCGCGGTGGGGCAGTTTCCATAACGGCACCGACTTCGGTGCGCCCATTGGAACGCCGCTCTACGCCGCTAAAAGCGGCGTTGTGGAAGCCGCTGGCCCCGCCGCAGGATATGGCATCTGGATCCGCATCCGAACCGATGACGGCGAACTGCTGGAGTATGGCCATAATGACCAGAACTATGTCAGCGTCGGACAGCAGGTCAGCGCCGGTCAAGTAATCGGAACCGTGGGCAACCGCGGAGACTCCACCGGTCCCCACCTGCACTTCCGCGTACAGAACGCCGCTGGCCAGTGGGTCGACCCGGTGTCGTGGCTCGCGGCACAAGGGGTACTCGTCTAGCTCCGCGTTCTTCGGGCGCGCGGACCGTCTCCCGCGAGGGAAGCGCATGCTGGTGCGTAATCAGCGAGCCGGCACGATTACTGTTTGGCAGGTGAAACGGTTCTCTCGCATGCTCACGCCGGGATGGTTGATCAGCCTGATATTCATCGGCCTGTTCGTCTACCTATGTTTGACGACTCTTGCCCCCTGGCAGTTGAACAAGCACGAGGACCTCAAGGCACGCAACGCCCAGCTCGTCGAGAGCAGCGCGGCAGGGCCGGTTCCGCTGGACGAGGTGATCCGGCGCGATGGATCACTTGGTACCTCCGAATGGCATCTGGTCACCGCGAGCGGAAGGTACCTGCCCGTGGAGGACGTCCTGTTGCGGATGCAATCCGTCGACGGCGAGCTCGTGTACCAGGTACTTAGTGCGTTCCGCACCGACAGCGGGGACACCTTGCTCGTCAACCGCGGATGGGTCCGAGTCGGCGACAACAACACGGTCCCGGACTTCCCGTCCGCTCCGACGGGCCAGGTCACCTTCACCGCCCGCCTCAGGATCCCGATGGATGCTCCCGCCGACCCCATCGTTCTGAACGAGTGGAACATGGTGCGCAACATCGATCCCCCGGCCATTGGGGGCCTCCTTGGCGTAGACCTGTCGCCCTATTATCTCCAGCTCGCCGGCGGGCAGCCCGGATCCCTGGAACCGATGCCACTGCCGTCCACCGAGTCGGGCCCGTACTTGTCGTACGGCCTGCAATGGATGGCCTTCGGGGTCCTCGCTCCCATCGGCCTGGGTTACTTCGTGTGGAGCGAGCTACGTCAGCGCCGTCGTCTGGACGACGAGGACAACGAGGCCGCCGAGGCGTGGCCGCGCGAGGGCGGGAACCGCGCCGCCGGTCCCGACCACGAGACCACCGCCTCGGAGGCCCCGTCGGGCCCTCCCGCGGCCACGGTCGACGGTCCGCCGGACGAGGTCGCGGACTCAGACCGGCTCGTGGCGGCGGCCATGCGTGATCGCTACGGCGACCGCTTCGCGTCCGAGTATCGACGCATCTCGCGTGGAGGCAACCGCGCCTGATCGTCTGCGACAGCAGTCGATAGCTGTACCTGTCTCAGAACTGAGGTCGGTAACGGGCGAGTCTGAAAGCCGGCGTGCGCTGCTCTGATATGGGAGCGACTCCGCAGTCGGCGGTGTGCAGTGTCGTCCCGAGTGGGCCGAGGACTGACTCGCCGAACGCGAACTGCTGCTCGGTGGGTGAGGGCGTCTCTAGATGAGGGTGGTCCAGTAGTCCCAGAAGCGGTGCGTGATGAGCAGTAGAACAAGGAGGTACCAGGCGGTAAGTATCGCGCCCCGGTATTCGGTAACTACGGCGATGAGGCGCGCAAGGCCCGCCGAATCGCTGTGGCGTAGTGGCTGAAGATTGCACAGGGTGCAGTACCAGAAGATCGGTATGGTCACCGCCCAGACGATCATGCAGTACGGGCACAGGGCACCGATGCTGTACAAGCTCTGGTAGATGAGCCAGTGGATGAACACCACCGCGAAGGTGACACCTACTTGGATGCTGGCCCAGAGCCAGCGTTGAAAGGTTCCCCCGGCTAGGAGTGCGGCACCCAGGGCCGTTGTGGCGGCGAATCCGGCGATGCCGATGATCGGATTGGGGATGCCAAAGGCTTCTGCCTGCGCGGTGGTCATCACCGACCCGCAGGACAGGACGGGGTTGATGCTGCAGGACGGGATATAGCTCGGGTTCTCGATCAGCGCGATTTTCTCCACCAACAGCACGACCGCCGCGACCAGGCCGATGAGCCCACCAACGACCAGCACCACCGCGAGCCTACGGTGGGGGCCCTGATCTACATCGGCGTTGGTGGAGTGTGCGACCGGGGTGGCAGCACTATCCGAGGGCAGCATTGATGCTGTTCTCTAGATCGGTGACGCTGGTCGGTTCGAGGCGCTCCCCGTCCAGGAAGAAGGTCGGTGTGCCAGTGACCCCGAGGCTCTGACCGTCTTGTCGGCTCTGTTCGATGCGTTCGAGGGTGGCTGGGTCGTTGTATGCGCTCTCAAAGCGCTCCATATCTAAGCCCAACTCCTCGGCATAGCCGAAGAATGTGTCCCTTTGCGGGGTTTGTTGGTGGCCCCACTGCTCGGGTGTATCAAACAGCTTGCGGTACATGGCCTCGAACTGGCCTTGCTCGGCGGCGGCCTCGGCGGCCAGGGCCGCCGCCATGGAGTTGTCGTGCAGGGGCATGTGGCGCACCACGAACGTCACCCGGTCCCCGTACTGCTCGCGGAGGTCCTCGATCGTCGGGTAGAGGGCGATGCAGGCTTCGCATTCGAAATCGAGGAACTCCACGAAGACGGCGTCACCGCCCTCAGAGAGCCGGGGACTGTCCTCACGCACCAACACCCCGGTACCCGGGCTGTCATCGGGACGTGCCTGCTCGGAGCCGGAATCGTTCCCGGCGACCAGCAACGCCACCACCAGGACGACCAGAGCAGCCGCGATCAGCCCTAGCGAGAGTTTCAGATTCTTACTCAACAGAATGTCCGCTTTCCAACTCGTGCGTGCCCTGAGGTGATCACTGGATGATAATCGGGTCAGCCGTAGGGACTGCGGTGAGGCGGGGCGACCGGAGCGCGATCGCCCCACGAGACGACGCCGGACCAGGCCCGAATCGAGCGGGGCGGTGACCACCGCTCCCGGCGGTTGCGTACATCTATCTCTCCAATGCGCTCTCGCCGACGTAGCCGCCCTCGTGGCACCCCGGTGGGATCGCGAACACGGCGGAGCCGATGGGAACCGTCCAGGTGTTGAGCATGTCCTGCTCTGCCAGTCGCTGCTGGATCGGCACGAACTGGCGTACCGGGTCAGCCTGGTAGGACGCGAACAACAGCCCGGAGTTGCTGATCTGGCCGGAATCCGGGACATCGTCATAGTTGTACGGTCGTCGCAGAATCGTCTCGGCCCGAACCCGTGGCCGGGCCCGGGCGATGTGTGATTCGGTGGGGATGACGGGCAACCCGGTCTGGTCGATCGCCTCAAAGTCAGCAGGGTCGTGTTCTGTGGTGCCGGTCAGCGGCGCGCCCGTGGCGAGTGTCCGTCCGATCGTGAGCTCACGGCTGCTCCGTTCGATCTCCTCCCAGGTGTCCATCGTCATCCGGATCCGACGCAGCACCAGAGAGGTGCCGCCCCGCATCCATCGCCGGTCGGCGCCATCGGAGTACAACAACTGGTCGTAGTCGACATCGGTCGGCGCGGGATTGGCGGTGCCGTCAATCTGCCCGAAGAGGTTGCGTTGTGTCTGCCCGGACGGGTCGGTGCCCACGGCACGACGGAACCCTCGCTGCGCCCACCGCTGGATGACCGCGTCGCGAACACCCGAGGACAGGATCCGGGCCGAGTGCGCGACGGTGAGCGGGTCGTCGGCACAGATCTGCAACAGCAGATCGCCGCCGGACCACCGGTCCTCGAGCCGGTCGATCTGCGGGAAGTCCGGTAGCGGCTGCAACCACTCCGGGGTGCGGTCTCCAAGACCGACCTTGCCGAGCAGTTCCGGGCCGAAGCCGATGGTCACCGTTAACCGTGACGGTCCTTCAGCCAACTCGTGTTGCAGGTCGGCCAGACCGCCGCGCCCCTGCGTGAGCCGGGCCGCGTCCTGCGTCCAAGCTCGCAGTACGCCGATGAGGTCGGTGCGGCGAACACCGTCTCGCAGATCGAATGCCATATACGCCGCATGCGCCTGCGGCGCCGTGGTGATGCCGGATTGGCGGTCACCATGGAAGGGCTCGGTGGCCGCGCCAACGGCCCGAGAGTTGGCTATCGCGTCGCGATCAGGGATCCGCGCGGCGGCGGTGCGTCCACCAACTCCCCACCCCGCAGCTCCTCCGGCGACGGCGGCCCCACCGGTGAGAGCCGCGCCGCCGACCAGGAAGGATCTGCGATTCAACGCCGAACGGTGGTTACTGTCGCCCATTGCCGGTCATTCCCCGCCCTGGTACTGCTCATTGCCCCCCTCGAACGACCGCGCGGAGGCGACGATCTCGCTCGTATCGCCGTTTTCCAATGTGAGGGTCACGGTGACTTCCTGACCTGTGCGGATCGAGTCCTGCACGCCCATCAGCATGATGTGGTTCCCGCCCGGCTCGAACACAAGCTCTCCGCCTGCCGGGATGACAAAGCCGCCCTCTCGCTCCCGCATCATCGAGCCACCCGCCGCCCCCGAGACGGTCTCGTGTAACTCGGCCTCACCGGAGACCGCGGAGGCCACCTCGACCAAGCGGACATCCTCATCGGATTGGTTCCGCACAGTCCCAAACACCGGTGCCATCGCGCCGCCGCCACCGTGCGTATTCGGGACAACAGAGCTAGGGCCACCAGTGGCCTCGCTGTGGTCGGTACCCCCACTGGCGTCAGTGGCCTTGACCCACGCATCCTCCACCACAATGGGCGCCGCGCCGGCGGTCGAGGCTGCGGTCGTCTCCGTCCCGGTCTCGGTGATCTCCGAGGTGCACCCGGCCAGGCCCAGGGCGACCGCGGCGATCACCGCGACGAAGGGGGTCCTACGCATAGCTCACTCGCATCCATGTAGCTCCACGCACTTGAACCGAGACAGCCCCTATCTCCAAACGGAGCGTCGCACCGGCGTGGAAAAGTTACGGCGCAGTTCGGGCTGCAACGGCTAGCCAAGAGTCTATGATGTGGCGCTTTGGTCCGACCCACCGGCCGTGGGTGGGTTGTAGAAACGACAGAGCCGGCCACCGCACCGGCCGGGTGCGGCCACGTCGGCACCTGAGCAGTCAGATACGGCCGAACTAGAGGCGAGCGCAACTGCATCGACTGGCTGCCGACCAAGCGGGCTCGGGATCGGCGGAAATGCAGCGGGGATAGCGCTGCCGCCCTGAGCGTGGGTCAGCCACTGTGAGCATCTGTCGCAGAATCTCGGTGTAACTCGGACTCGTCTCGCGGTCGGCACGCAAGACCTGACGTCACCAGCTCCCACCTCAACCACTCGACTGATCCGGGCAGGCCGCGCAGGCCGCGCAGGTCGCGCAGGTCGGCGAAAGCGGTGCTCTGATGGGGGCGCTAGGAGCGCACCCCGAACGCGGCCACGAGGCCGAACCACAAGGCCGATGCCGCCGCGGCCACCTCAGTTGTCATGAGGTCCCCTGACTTGCCGGGCTGCAACTTCTGGCGTCTCCCACACCTCGATCCTGTCGCGGCCGGTAAGGGTGGCCACGATCAGCACCACAGCGCCACCGGTGATGAAGACATCGGCGAGGTTGAAAGTAGGGAACCATCCGGTGTGCAGGTAGTCAGTCACCACCCCGTCGGGGGCGCGATCGATGAAGTTGGCCACAGCTCCGCCCAAGACCAGGGCCAACGCCAGTCGTACTGTGCGCGTTGCTGTGCCGGTGGCCCGCCAGGTGAAGAGCGCCAGCGCACCGATGATGAGTCCAGTGATGCCGAGAACGACGCCGGCGGGAAGGCCAGCGCCGAGGCTGAACGCCACCCCGGAGTTGAAACCCAGGCGCAGCTGCATTGGTCCCAGATCCACCGTGTGGCCGTCGGCCAGTGCTCCGCCCGCCCAAGCCTTAGCTCCGAGGTCCGCCGCGGCCAGCAGCATGACGGAGACGACCAGAGCAGTTCGCGCCAGGGCACCTTGTTCGCTTTGTCGGGGTGGTTCAGTAACGGGATTGACGTCCTTCGACATGGCATCATCTTCCTCGACTCGAAACCGAGACGGCAGGAAACCTCGAACGCGACCGACCAAGCCCCCACGTGGAGGCGGTGTTCAGGCGCAGCAGGAGGTGGGTAGTTCGGTGTGGAAGGTGCCTGCGACCAGGCGCAGGGCTTCGGAAGTGGTCAAATAGGGAGCCCAGGTGTCGGCGATCTGGCGGCTAGTCATCCCGGCTGTGATGGCGTAGGTGGCCACGAGCATGATTTCTCCGGCGCGGTCTCCGATGGCGCTGAGTCCGAGGATCCTCCCGGTTTCTATTTCGGCGACCATCTTGATCGCCCCGCGGGTGTCCTGGTCGATCAAGGCACGCGGCAGGTCCTCGAAGCTCATCACTCGGGATTGGCATCGGTGCCCGGCGGCCCGGGCTGCGGCTTCGGTGAGCCCGGCGGTGGCCAGTTGGGGGCGGGAGAAGATCACCGTCGGCAGTCCGGTGTAGTCGACGACCTCGGCTGGGCCCTGCGGATCGGTCCGAAGAGCGTTGACGGCGGCGGCCTTCCCAGTGGCAGCAGCGACGTAGACGAACTGGGGTGCCGAGGTGACGTCACCGGCGGCGAAGACCCGCCGGTTGGTCGTGCGTTGATGCTCGTCGACAAGGATGAATCCGTCCGGGTCGGCGGTGATGCCTGCGGCTGGCAGGTTGAGGCGGTCTGTGGAAGGGAGACGCCCGGTGGCCACCAGTAGACGCTCTGCGCAGAGGTTGCGGCCCGAAGCGGTGCGGACTGTGACCTGTGCGTTCTGCCGGTCGACAGAGGTGGCGTGCTCCTCGATCACCGTGATCCCGTCCTGAGCCAGGGCCTGGCGAAGGATGGCGACCATTTCCGGCTCGGCAGCAGGGGTGATCCTGCCGATGATGGTCACCCGGGTGCCCAGATGGGCGAAGAGTTGGGCCTGTTCGATACCGACGTAGCCACCGCCGATGACGATCATGGAGTCGGGCAGTTCAGTTAATTCCATGGCGGCGGTCGAGGTCAGATGCTCCACCTCGTTCAGCCCGGTTACCTCCTTCGGTAGTGCCGGTTCTGCTCCGGTGGCCAGTACCACCGAACCGGCCGCCACCGGATCCCCATCCATCACCAGAGTGTCGGGATCGAGGAAGGAAGCCTCCCCACGGCGGATTTCGAAGCCATGGGCGTCCGCGATGTCGGCGTACTTGGTCTCTCGCAGTCGAGTGACCAGCTGGTCCTTCTGCTTGACCAGCGCTCCCAGATCAACGCCCCGGGCGAGGGTGGGGACCCCGGGGAAGGGATTGGTCAGTGCGACCTGGCGGGTGCCGGCAGCGGCCAGCAGCGCCTTGGACGGGACGCACCCGATGTTCACGCAGGTGCCGCCGATGGTGCCGCGCTCGATCATCAGCACCGTCCTGCCGGCCTGGCGAGCGGTGATAGCGGCCGCCATGGCTGCCCCGCCGGAGCCCACCACCGCCAAATCGAATTCGAAACCCGGTTCCATCAGATGGCCCCTCTCTTTCTTCGCTCATTAGGATGGACCTTCCAGCGCACTGGAAGGTCAAACCGGGCGGTCTCGAAGGAACGGTAATTCCAATGAGGATCGGCGAACTGGCTGCCACGGCGGGCACCACTCCGAAAACCCTTCGCTACTACGAATCCGTGGGCCTTCTCCCGCCCCCACAACGAACCCTCAACGGCTACCGGGACTACCCCGAGCACGTGATCTCCCGGATCGATTTCATCCGGCGGGGCCAGAGCGCGGGACTATCGCTTGCCCGCATCGGTGAGATCCTCCGGATTCGCGACGACGGACAGGCACCTTGCGCTCACGTCGACACGCTCCTGGTGACTCGACTGGACGAGATCGACCAGCAGATAGCCGACCTCTTGCAGCTGCGTCAGACAGTCACCCAGCTCCAGACCGCCAGCCGCACAGTGGACCCTGCGACCTGCCAAGCCGAAACGATCTGCCGCTACCTCTGACTGGCGGAGCTGTGGCCCATTCGGGACGCACCTGGCTTCCCTGCCGGCCGGTGGCCACGACCCGGCAGGGGGGTGTTGATGCGGGCAGTGGGGGTTGTCAGGTGAGTCTCATGGTGGTCAGGCAGGTGAGGTCC
>NZ_KV823702.1:0-2620 GCF_001815995.1 Dietzia sp. HMSC21D01
CGGCCCCGGCGCTGCGCCACCCGGGCGGGACCAACCGGTTGATCCGCGACACCGCGGTGGCGTTGGCGGGGCGGATGACCGACCAGCAGATCGTCGGCGCCCTGCGCGACATGGTCGGGCTGCACCGGCCGTTCCCCGGCCTCACCTGCCGCGAGGCGCTCGTCGACGCTGTGAGGCACACGCAGGACATCACCCTGCCGCTGGGGCGCGAGATCCCGGTCCCCACCGCCGAGATCACCGCCGCAGCGGATCACGTGGTGTCCTACGGGGGCCGCGGGAACGCCAGGGTGTTCCGCGCCCTGCCGACCGGAGCCGTGCGCCTGACCGCCACGGACGCGGACTGGGCGAGCGGCGAGGGCCCCGAGGTCGACGGCACCATGCGGGACCTGTTCCTGCTGCTGACAGGCCGCACCGTTCACCTCAACCGGCTGGGCGGCCCCGGTGCGGCGGCGCTGCGCGAGCGGATCGCAGCGTAGCGCGGGTCCGCGCCGCGCCGCTCCACCGGCGACTTTCGTACAGTGGGAACCGTGACGACACCGCCTGACCACACCGCTTCCGTCCCCGCGCCGCTGGTGCGACCGCGTCGACTGCGTTCGACGCCGGCCATGCGTCGGCTCGTCGCCGAGACCACGCTCTCGCCGCGTCAGCTGGTGTTGCCGGCGTTCGTCGCCGACGGGATCGACGCGCCGCGCGACATCTCGTCGCTGCCCGGGGTCGTCCAGCACACCGTCGACTCGCTGCGCCGCGAGGCAGCCGCCGCCGCCGAGGCCGGGCTCGGCGGCATCATGCTGTTCGGCGTCCCGCTCGACGCCGACAAGGACGCCACCGGGAGCTGTGGCGCCGATCCCGAGGGCATCCTCAACCGCGGCCTCGCGGCCGTCCGTGCCGAGGTGGGCGACGACCTCGTGATCATGGCCGACACCTGTCTCGACGAGTTCACCGACCACGGGCACTGCGGTGTCCTCGGAACCGACCCGCGCGGTGAGCAGATCGTCGACAACGACGCCACCCTCGTCGCCTACAACGACCTCGCCGTGTCCCAGGCCGCCGCCGGCGCCCACGTCGTGGCGCCCAGCGGGATGATGGACGGCCAGATCGCCGCCATCCGCGAAGCCCTCGACCGCGAGGGGCACCAGGACGTGGCCCTCCTGGCCTACAGCGCCAAGTACGCGAGCGCCTTCTACGGCCCGTTCCGCGAGGCCGTCGGCTCGTCGCTGCGCGGCGACCGCCGCACCTACCAGCAGGATCCCGCCAACATGCGCGAGTCCCTGCGTGAGGTCCAGCTCGACCTCGACGAGGGCGCCGACATGGTGATGGTCAAGCCCGCCATGTCCTACCTCGACATCCTGCGTCAGACGGCCGAGATCTCCGACGTTCCCGTGGCGGCGTACCAGGTCTCCGGCGAGTACGCGATGATCTCCGCCGCCGCCGAGCGCGGCTGGATCGACCACGACCCGGCCGTCATGGAGTCCCTGACCTCGATCCGGCGAGCCGGCGCCGACATCGTCCTGACCTACTGGGCCCTTCACGCCGCCCGCCTGCTCTCCGAGGGCTGGGGCGCGCGGTGACACGCGCCAGCGGTCCCTGGCGACCGCCCGCCCGGCCAGAGCAGTCGGGCGCGCCGGCCGGGTCCGCAGAACCCACCGGGCCCGGCTCGCCCACCTCGGCCACCGACCCCGTGGGGCCGCCGCCTGAGGAGATCCACACGGCGTGGGTGCTCTGGCTGGCCGCCGCCGCGTTCGGGCTCGTCGGCATGCTCCTCAACGCCGCGACCGCGAGCTTCAGCGACCTGCCGGCCGCGACCCGGGACGCGTTCCGCGACGCCGTCGCCGACACCGGACCCATCGACATCTCGGTCGAGGGCATGTTCTCCATCTCCCTGGTGGTCGGTGCCGTGGTTGCGCTGCTCGCCGCCGCGGTCACCGTGTGGCTGGCCTTCCGCCTGCGGGCAGGGAAGGGCTGGGCTCGCACGATGCTCGACATCGTGGCCGTCTTCCTGATCGTCGACGCGGTGTCCGTGATCGTCGGGGTGTTCGGCGGGATCGCGCTCGCGGGGGAGCGGGGCGACGTGGTCAGTTTCATCGTCATCGCCCTGCGGATCCTGGCCGGTCTGTGCGCGGCCACCGCCGTCTGGCGCCAACACACGGCCGAGGCCATGAAATTCACGACCCCGGGTGGCGGCGCGCGTGCCGGCAAGTGACACAGCCGCCACACGGCCGGGCATAGAGCCCCGAGGCCCCATCCTGTACGCCGAGGACGGCTGGAGCTGGGCGTGGATCCTCGCCGCCCCCGTGTTCTGCGCGGCCGCCGCGGCCTTCGAGCTGATCACCGATGCTCCCGTGCACTGGATCATGCTGACCGTCTGCGCGGTCGCGTCCGCGCTCTGCCATGGCGTGATGATCGCCGCCACCCGCGTCCACGGCCGTGTCCGGCTCACCCCGCAGGTGTACATCCAGGGCACCGAGGAGCTCGGCCTGGACCGGATCGACGCGGTGCTGCCGCTACCGGCCGCCGGAGCGCCCGAGGCCTCATGGCAGACCGCCCGCACGCTCGGCGAGTTGCGGGAGGTCCCGCGCCGCCGGGGCGCGGTCGGACTGCGCCTGGACTCCGGCGCCGAGGT
>NZ_KV823703.1:0-801 GCF_001815995.1 Dietzia sp. HMSC21D01
CGGGGCCCGCGACGGCGCGGCCGGCACCCTCACCCCGGGTACGCCCGCCACCTTCGCGCGCTGGGAGACGGGCGAGCTGGTCGTGGTCGCGGCCGACGACGCCGTCCAGCGCTGGTCCACCGACCCGCGGTCGGGGGTGCCGCCCATGCCCGACCTCACCGGCCCGGACCCCGTCCTCCGCGCGCTCGTCGTGGACGGCCTGCCCGCCGGCCCCGCGGTCTGATGCCCCTCATGACCAGGCTGGCCTTCGCGGCCGCCTCCGGCGCGCTGCTGGCCGCCTCGTTCCCCCCGATCGGTCTGTGGTGGACCGCGGTTCTCGCGATCGCGCTCCTCGTCGTCGTCATGGCCCCCTCCGGCGACCACCCGCCCCGGGCACGCACCGGCGCGCTCCTCGGCCTCGTCTCCGGCCTGGCGTTCTTCCTCCTGTTGGTCCCGTGGGTCGGTATGTACGTCGGCGCCTACGCCTCCTGGGGCCTGTCGCTGGTCGAGGCCCTCTACCTCGCCGCGTTCGGCGCGGGCGCCGTGGTCATCCTGCGCGCCGGACTCGACCCCGGCCCGCGGTCCGCCGCACGCGCGCTCAGCGCGGTGCTCGGCGTGGCCGGCTGGTGGTCGGTGTGGGAGTGGGTCCGGTCGTCCTGGCCGTGGGGAGGCTTCCCGTGGGGCCGGTTGGCGTTCGGGCAGGCCGACGGCCCCCTGCTGCCGCTGGCCTCGCTCGGCGGGACGCCGCTGCTCGGGTTCGTCGTCTCCGCGGTCGGCGCCGCCCTCGGGGTGGCCGTCGTCCTCCTGCTGCGCCGCGACGCC
>NZ_KV823704.1:0-2591 GCF_001815995.1 Dietzia sp. HMSC21D01
CAGCTGCTTGGCCACGCGGGTCGCCGCCCGGTGCAGCGCGCGCCCGCCCACCACGGTGCCGGCCGAGCCGAACGCCCCGGTGTCGTGGGTGAGCAGCGCGGTGTCGGCGGCGTGCAGGACCACCTCGTCGGACGGCACGCCCAGCACCTCGGCCACGATCTGCGTGTGCACGGTGGCGGTGCCGTTGCCGAACTCGGCCGTGCCGACGTAGGCGTGGACGGTGCCGTCGGCGTCGATCTCCACGCGCGCAGACCCGTGGTGGCCCCCGGGCGGGTTGGTGGCGATCATGCACAGCGCGACGCCGGTCCCCTCGGCCCAGCCGTCCGGGGCCGCCTCGCCGCGTCCGGAGGCCAGGGCCCCTGAGACCAGGTCGAGGCAGTGGTCGAGGCCGTAGGAGGAGAGATCGAGCTCGTCGTCGTCGCCCCCAGAACTCACCAACGCGTCACCCGGGCGCACCACGTTGCGCCGCCGCAGCTCCACGGGGTCCAGACCCACGGCGTCGGCGAGCTCGTCCAGCGCGCTCTCGAGCGCGAACCCCACCTCCCCCAGCCCGTACCCGCGGAACGCCCCCGACGGCACGGTGGTCGTGTAGACGGCCTCGGCGGTGACCCGCTTGGCCGGGCAGCGGTACAGCTCCACGGACTCGGTGATGGAGTGGAACATCACGCCCGCCGAGTGCCCCCCGTAGGCCCCGGCGTCGGACAGCACGTCCAGGTCGAGGGCGGTGAGCCGCCCGTCGTCGTCGCAGGCGACGGTGACGGTCGTGCGGTACGGGTGCCGCACGGTCGCCGAGGTGAACTGCTCGGCGCGCGAGTACTCCCACACCACGTCACGCCCCGTGCGCAGGGCGGCCAGCACGGCGAGGTCCTCGACGATCATCTCCTGCTTGGCGCCGAACCCCCCGCCCACGCGGGCGGCGTGGACGCGCAGGTCCTCGCGGTCGAGGCCGAAGATCCACGCCAACTCGTCTCGGACGAGGAACGGCACCTGCGTCGACGAGCGCACGTCCAGCGTGCCACCCACCCGCGGCCCGCCGTCGACGTGCCGCACGATCGCCGCGTGCGTCTCCAGGTGCGTGTGCTGGACGCGCGAGGTCCGCCACGTCCCGGACACCACGTGCGCCGCGCGCCGCACCCCGGCGTCCACGTTCCCCACGTGACCGCGCCACCGCGCCACCACGTTGCGGGACGGGTCGGCGATCCGCGCCGCCCGCCCCCGGTCGCCGCGGTCCTTGTCGCCGTGGATGGCCGGAGCGCCGGGAACGCGCGCGGCCTCGGGGTCCAGCACCGACGGCAACACCTCGTACCGCACCTCGAGGAGCTCGCACGCCCGGCGCGCCAGCGCGGCGGTCTCCGCGACGACGGCCGCCACGCGCTGGCCGTGGTAGCGCACGATCCGGTCGAGGACGCGGGTGTCGTCGGGGTCGTCGGTGCGTCGCTGGTGGCGGGCGGTGGAGAACAGGACGCCGGGGTCGTCGCGATGCGTCAGCACCGCCACCACGCCGTCCAGCGCGAGCGCCCGGGAGGCGTCGATCGTCACGATCCGCGCGTGGGCGTGCGGTGACCGCAGCACAGCCAGATGCGCGCACCCGGTGGTGTCGGTGTCCAGCGTGTACGGCTCGGCGCCGCGGACCACGCGCTCGGTGGCCGGCGCCGCGACCGGGCTGCCGATCCGCCCGGCCGCGCACGTGTTGCTCACCCCGTCGAGGGCGTCGGAGATCGCCCGGTAGCCCGTGCAGCGGCACAGGTTGCCCTTCATCGCGGCGGTCCGCTGCGTCGGTCCGCCGTCGCGGGCGCACGGGGCGTGGCCGAGACCGGTGACGGTGGTGACTATCCCGGGCGTGCAGTACCCGCACTGGAACCCGGCCGCGCGCGCGAACGCGGCCGGCACGGCGTCGGGGACCCCGGCCGCGGTGCGGACGTCGGCGTTCTCGGCCCGGTGCGCGGGCAGGACGCAGGAGTGGGTGGGCACGCCGTCGACCAGCACGGTGCACGCGCCGCAGTCGCCGGTGTCGCAGCCCTTCTTCACCGCGTGGACGCCGGACTCGCGCAGCAGCGTGCGCAGGCACTGCCCGGGGCTGGGGTCGGCGTCCAGCGCGCTACCGTCGACGGTGATCAGCATGATGCCTCCAGGTGGGTGGTGTCGGCGGTCGGGTCGGTGGTCAGATCGGCGACGACGGCGAGGGCCGCGATCCCCGCCACGTGTCGCCGCCAGCTCGGATGGCCCTGGGGGTCGTCGTGCCACAGGGGCAGTCCGCGGACGGCGGCCGCGGCCGCGTCGGCCATCGGGGGCCGGTCCCAGGTGAGCACCTGCGGCGCCGGGACGGCGGCGGTCACGACGAGGGTGCAGCGGCCGGCCGGATCCAGTCGCCCGGTGACCACCGAGCCCGAGCGGCCGCTGGGCACCAGCGAGTGTCGGCGCACCGCGTAGCGGGCGCGGGTGGCCGAGGCGGGGATGAGCAGGGCCCGCAGGATCTCGCCCGGCGCGAGGCAGGTCAGGCCCGGCGCCAGCACGAACTGCGCGGCGGGCACGGTGCGGGTGTCGCCGTCGGGGGTCCAGATCTCGGCGGTCGCGCCGAGGGTGCACGCGGC
>NZ_KV823705.1:0-4064 GCF_001815995.1 Dietzia sp. HMSC21D01
CTCATCAACCCACCAGGCCACCCCAGACACAGCCCCCACACCCGCCCCGCCTGACGCCCAGCCCCGCCTGAAACCCTGCGGCGGCGCGCCGCCGGGGCTACTCAGCAGTCGCCGACGCCCACCCACTCCGACAAGCCGTCGGAGAAGCGCTGGCGTTTCCAGATCGGCACCTCGTGCTTGAGGCGCTCGATGAGGTCCGAACACGCCGTGAACGCCTCCGCCCGATGCGGCGCCACCGCCACCGCGACCACCGCGACCTCACCCACCGTCAACACGCCCACCCGGTGCACCGCGCCCACGCGCGTCACGCGCTGCGGATCGACGGGCCGACCGTCGGCGTCGGCGGGGCCGCTGTGCTCGCGGGCCACCTCCGCGCAGAGCCGGGCCAGCACATCCTGCGCGACAGGGTGAGCGGAGTACTCGATGTGCTCGACATCGGCGCGACCGGCGTCGTGATCCCGCACGATCCCGGAGAACGTCACCATCGCGCCATCCGCCGAGCTCCACACGGCCTGCTCGACCTCGCGGGGCTCGATCCGCTCGTCGGTGATCCGGGCCAGCGGCGCGGGGTGCGGCTCGGAGTTCGGCCCGGAGGGCTGTCCCGAGGCCGGGGTCGGGGCCGACATCAGTGACCACCACCGTGGGCGTGAACGTCCAGCAGGTGCTCGAGCAACTCGTCCAGCACCGCCAGCCCGTCGCTGACCCCGCCCGACGACCCGGGCAGGTTCGCCACCAACGTGCGCCCGGCGAACCCGGCGAGACCACGACTCATCGCGGCGGTGGGCGTCGCCGCCAGCCCGCGGGCCCGCATCGCCTCCGCGACCCCCGGCAGCTCGAGTGTCAGGTGCGGCGCCGTCGCCTCGGGCGTGCGGTCGTCGGGCGCGACCCCCGTGCCGCCGGTGGTGAGCAGGACCGCCGGCGAGCGGCGCACGTGCTCGGTGACCGCGGTGGCCACATCCGCATCGGCCACGACGTGCACCTCCACCGGCGAGAAGCCGCGCTCACGCAGCCAGGCCTCGATGGCGGGCCCGGTGGTATCGGTGCGGTCGCCGCGGGCGGCGGCCGTGGAGGAGACGACGACGACGCCGGTCCGGCCGACCTCGAGAGCAGCGGGCCCGGAGTTCGGGCGAGCGCCCTCGTCGTCGTCGTCGATCCCACCACTCGGTTCGGTGCCGTGGTCTTCCCGCCTCCAGTCACCGCGTTTGCCGCCCGACTTGGCGGCGAGGCGGACACCGTCCATGGTGGCGAGCGGGTCGACCGCCTTGACCATGTCGTGCAGCGTGAGCCCCGCCACCGACACGGCGGTGAGCGCCTCCATCTCCACGCCCGTCCGACCGGTCGTCTTGGCGGTGGCGCGGACGAGGATCTCGCCGGACTCGTCGTCGAGGTCGAAGTGCACCTTCACCGAGTCCAGCGGGATCTGGTGGCACAGCGGGATGAGCTCCGACGTCTTCTTGGCGGCCCCGATGCCGGCCAGGCGCGCGGTGGCCAGGACATCCGCCTTGCCGAGCGCGTCGCCCGCGACCATCGTCACCACGTCCGGGCGCGTGCGGAAGACCCCCTCGGCGGTGGCGGTGCGCGTCGTCACGGCCTTGTCGCCGACGTCGACCATCCGCACGCGGCCCTCCGAGTCGAGGTGAGTGAGGCCGGAGAGGGAGCGATGCGAGTCTGCCATGACCTCCACGCTAGTCCGCGGCGCCGGGTGCGGCCGATCGGATCGGGGGAGCACCTCCGGCGGGCATGCTGGAGGTATCGCAGTGTGTCCGGTGGAGGAGGCGGGGAGATGGAGACGGCGATCGTCATCGGAGCGGGGATGGTGGGGCTGTCGACGGCCTGGCATCTGCAGGAACACGGTGTCGAGGTCACGGTGGTCGATCGAGAGGGGGTGGCCGCGGGTTCCTCGTGGGGGAACGCCGGCTACCTCTCCCCGGCCCTGACCCTGCCGCTGGCGGATCCGAGTGTGTGGACGTACGGGCTGAAGGCGTTGCTCGACCCGGATGCCGCGCTGCACGTGCCACTCCGGGTCGACCCCGGACTGTGGGGGTTCCTGGCGCGTTTCCTCGCACACGGGACGATGCGGGCCTGGCATCGGACCATGGCCGGCCTGGCCCCGATCAACGCCCTCGCTCTGGAGGCGTTCGACCAGCTGACGGACGGTGGGGTCGCGGCCCGGACGCGAGAGGGCCCCTTCGTGGTCGGGTTCACCGACCACGCGTCGGCCACGTCATTCCTCGACGAACTCGAGTGGGTTCGCGGCCACGGGATGGAGGTGGAGGTGGAGCGGCTCGACGCCGCCCGAGCGCTCGCGCCGATCCTCTCGGAGGAGGTCACGGCGGCCTACCGGATGAACGGCCAGCGCTTCATCGAACCGGGACCCTTCGTGAACGCGCTCGGCGACGCGGTCCGCGCGCGCGGCGCCCGGCTGCTCACCGGGGACGCCGTCACCGAGGTGAGGCCCGGACGCGCCCCCGGGGTCGTCCTCGCGACGGGGGAGCAGCTCAGCGCTGACTCGGTCGTCATCGCCACCGGCGCCTGGATGCCACAGCTCGCCCGCCCGCTCGGGGTGAGGACGCGAGTCCAGGCGGGCCGGGGTTACTCGTTCTCGGTGGGCGTCGAGGAGCCGATCCCGCACCCCGTCTACCTGCCGGCGCAGCGCATCGCGTGCACCCCGTATCAGGGGCGGCTCCGGATCGCCGGAACGATGGAGTTCCTCGGACCCGACGAGCCGCCCCGGGACAGGCGGATCCGGGCGATGCTCACTCAGGTCGACGGGCTGTTCCGAGGCGTGGACCTCGACGACAGGCGGGACGAGTGGGTCGGCTCCCGGCCCGTGACGCCTGACGGACTGCCGCTGGTGGGCGCCACCGCGGGACGCGGGGTGTACGTCGCCGGCGGCCACGGGATGTGGGGGATCGTGCTCGGTCCCGCTACCGGGAGACTGCTCGCGAAGCAGATCGTCACCGGGCAGGTCGACCCGGTGCTCACGCCGTTCGACCCGCTGCGATGAGTGCTCGGCCCGGTCATCGCCGACCGGGGCCCGGCGACGTGGCGGTACGGGTGGGGGTTTAATCGCGGGAATGGCGTTGCTCTTCGAACCGATCCGCATCCGCGACCTCGAGATCCGTAACCGGGCGTGGCTGTCCCCGATGTGCCAGTACTCGTGCGAGGACCGCGACGGCGTGCCGACGCCGTGGCACCTGGTCCACCTCGGCGCGCGGGCGCAGGGCGGGTTCGGGCTGATCCTCGCCGAGGCCTCGGCGGTCGTGCCGGAGGGGCGCATCAGCCGCGAGGACGCCGGACTGTGGAACGACCGGCAGCGGGACGCGTGGGCGCCCAGCGTGGAGTTCGTCCACTCCCAGGGCGCGGCGATGGGAATCCAACTGGCGCACGCCGGGCGCAAGGCGTCGACCTACAAGGCGTTCCCCGGGCAACCCTCCGGGTCGATGCCTGTGTCCGAGGGTGGCTGGCCCACCGTGGCGCCGTCGGCGATCCCGTTCGGCGACATGGCCACCCCCGAGGCGCTGGACGTCGCCGGGATCCGTGAGGTGGTCACCGCGTTCGCCGAGGCCGCCCGGCGCGCCGACGAGGCCGGGTTCGACGTGGTGGAGATCCACGCCGCGCACGGGTACCTGCTGCACGAGTTCCTCTCGCCGCTGTCGAACGAGCGCACCGACTCCTACGGCGGCTCGCGCGACAACCGCGCGCGGTTGCTGCTGGAGGTCTGCGACGCCGTCCGCGAGGTCTGGCCCGAGGGCAAGCCGCTGTTCGTGCGCATCTCGGCCACGGACTGGGTGCCCGGCGGCTGGACGCCCGAGGACTCGCGTTGGCTGGCGGGCCGGCTCGCCGAGCACGGCGTGGACCTGGTGGACGTCTCGTCCGCCGCGAACACGCCCGACCGCCCGCCGGTGGCGCTCGAGCAGGGCTACCAGGTGCCGCTGACCGAGGAGGTCCGCGCGTCGGGTGCGGTGCTCGCGGGCGCGGTCGGCCTGATCAGCGACCCGGAGTTCGCCGAGCGGCTGCTCGTCGAGGAGCGCGCCGACGTCGTGTTCCTCGGCCGCGCCGGG